>JAUWOG010000175.1 GCA_030612305.1 Armatimonadota bacterium
TATTATTCAGCCAGGCATAGCCTGTCCGCTCGCCCTTCCACGGCGAGTCCTGCCATGCCCCATCCGGCCCGTCATAGCTCCCGCCCTCCTGGTTCACCAGCTCCCGGCCCTCGCTGCTCACTTCTCCCGGCAGGCCGTGGAAGCTCAGCAGATGGTCCCGGCCGCCCTCGACTCTGAAGACATCGAAGCAGTACGCCTGCCCGGGCCCCACCTTCATCATCGCCATCGTGCGGTTATAGACCGTCGTCACATCCGGATATACCTCCGGGCTATCCACACAGAAGCCGCCGAATTCCGGAAACTGGGCGAAGAACTCCGGATGCCCGACCCAGTTTGTGCTCTGGCCTTTCGTATCCACCAGCACCGTATTGTGCGAGATCGTGTGGTTCGTCCATTGCCTGAGTTTCGGCCAGGCTCCGGTGCAGAACTCTGGATACCCCATCTCCGGAGTCATATTGAACCCAAACGCGCTCAGCCCGAAGTTGAGCCGGTCGCGATGCCCGTGACCGAAGTTCCGGCCATAGTACATCCACAGGCCGAGGCCCGTGTCCGGCGGGCCGACCTCGACACTCACCAGACCGTCGCCGGCCAGGTTCTCGCCACCGATCTCCGCTACCGCCCCATACTCCTCGGAAATCCCGTCCAGGTCCTTCTCGATCCAGTCGGGGTCCGCCGCGAAGATGTCTCTCCCGAGAGCCTTATAGTTTCCCTTAGCCGCCCATATTGCCATCTGACCCAGTTTCGGGTCTTTCAGGTGCTTGTATCCCCGGATGATGAAACTCGGACTTGCGGCAGTGAACCCGCGCGAGCCGCACGAACCGCAGTCACCGATATTCGGCGTAAAAGACCCCAGCACACCAATCCGCCACCCCGCGCCAATCGTCTGCTTGAACTGCGGAAAATCCCGGTAGATGTCATGCTTCGTGTACGCAGCATACTCGGTAAGGTTGTCCGCTGCTACTCCCAGCGCCGCACCCCAGCCAAGCGAATAGGCCGGTGAGCCCTCGGCCCCGACGCCATCCCGGTCTATCTCACCCACGATCAGGTTTGGAATGTGCCCGCCATTGCCGTCCCCCATGCTCCCCTCATGGAAGCACCAGTCTATCCATTGCTCCGACTGCGGCATGCGGTTGACTGCCATCGCGCATTTGATTATCGCTGATTGGTATCCCCCTTCATTGCAGCGCACCTTCCTCGGATTGTGCATCGCCAGCACGCCCTCCGCGATTACATTCTCCTCGATGTTACCAATCAGCGCCTCGTACGAGCCCTTCTCAGTCGGCAGCTTGTAGTTTTTCCCCTTCTCGGTCAGAAATCCATACAACTCCGGGCGGTCATACAGACCGGACTTCACCATGTCGTAAGCATCCGCAAACAGGTCGATCGTCCCTGCTTCCCAGATTGCCCCCTCAATCTTACCGTCCTTCCGGCCCCCGCAGGAATGGTACCAACCCAGCTTGCCGTACGCGCTCCAGTCCATATCCGGATAGACATCCCCGATGCGGTCGAGCATGATCCCGGCCTTGCGCGCGTAGAGCGGCTCGCCGGTGTACAGGTACGCCCTTGCCACATCGCGCAGGCCCCGCTTGATCTCCACCCAAAGCTTCCAGCCATAGTACCCGATGAAGCGGTACTCGATGCCCTTGTCATCGGTCCAGCCCCAGCCATCGTCAACGCCGTACTTATGCAGGGGGTCTTTCGCATCGGGGTGCTCTTCGTTGAACAGCAGGGACTTGTCGGCTTTCTCGGGGTCGAAACAGCCGGTCTCATCAATCCCGCTCTGGTAGTACTTGCCGAAGTCATTTTTGGGGAATACCGCGCCACAACCGGGGCATGTCAGCTTCCACGGCTTATTCCAGATGTCCGGATTGTACGGGTAGTTGCCATGCTTCATCAGCTTGTCGCCGCACACCGGACAGACGTGGAGATTGACCGGGGGCTTCCCGCCAGCCGCACTCGTCATCGTCGTGTCTATGCAGCGCGGCAGGTTCTGCCCCGGGATCATCGCCCACAGCTCATCATCACTCAGCGCCACCCACCGCTGCGCCGCACGCATAGCCGCAGCCCGCTCGGCCTTCGCCCAGTCATATTTCTCCACATTCGCCCGCAGATTCGCAATCCGCTCTTGCGTGTACTTCCCGCCGTACTCCGGGCCATTCTGGGCCATCGCCGCCGGCATAATCATGCCTCCCATCAGCACCACCAACAACCAACGCACACACATGGCCGATACCCCCTCATGACACGCCGACACGCCGCTGCCATTGCATCACATGAACCTCTTCACGATCCCCAGGACCCCTTGCTTCCACGCCACCCGGTGAGTCACACCCTCGGCTCCGGCGACCTCCGCCTTATGCTCGAGGTACCATTCATACGACCGGATCAGCGCCTCCGCATTGCTGTACCTCGGCTCCCATCCTAACACTTCCTGAGCCTTTTCCGTCGAGACAAACGAATCGGTATCCGCCGTCCCATAGACCCACTTGTACAGCGGCGACACCTTCAGCATCCACGCCAGTTCCAGCAGCGGTTTGACTGCCCATGCCTTCGTCGGCATGACTCGCGCCCCGGTGCCGGCATATTCACACATCGCGCCGACATCCTCGGTCACCGTCCCGAACTCCGTCGCCCCCACATTGAACGCATCGTTGGCCTTCTCCGCCGGCTCCGTCAGCCCCAGGTGAATCGCCGTCACGAGGTCCTCGACCTCCAGAAGCTGGTAGCGGTTCGTCCCGTCACCGATGATCGGTATCTTCTTCCCGCTCTCCACCCAGTCGTAGAGTATCTGGAAGACCCCCATCCGCCCCGTACCGATGAAGGTCTTCGGCCGGATCGTGCAGATACACAGGCCCCGCTCGCGGAACTCATCACAGACCTTCTCCGCCGCTATCTTCGCCTCCCCGTACGCCCCCACACCGACCAGCGGATCCCGCTCATAGATCGGGTGCTTCTTCGGCACGCCATACACCGCCGTCGAGGATATCTCGACCACGCGCGGAATCTCATTCGCTTGCGCCGCCGCCATCACCGCACGCGTGCCCTCGACATTTGTGCTGAAGATATCTGCCCGCTTCCACAGCGGCAGCGCCGCCGCCGCATGAATCAGCGCATCACAATCCGCCAGCGCCGCCTTCATCGCCGCCTCATCACGCACATCCCCCGCCACGTAGCGGACATGCTCGGGGTAATCATCCGCCTGCAGCGGCGCGATATCTATCACCCGAATCTCGTCGAACTTCTCGGCCAACTCATTGCAGCAGTGGTACCCGAGAAAGCCCGCACCACCGGTCACGGCAAGCTTCATCCCGCGTTCCTCCATACGCCTCAGATAATGACCTTGTTCAACGGGTACTCGATGAGCCCTTGTGCACCGGCCGACCGCAGCTCCGGTATCAGCGTCCGCACCGTCGCCTTCTGCACGATCACCTCGATCGCGTGCCAGCCGTCGTTGGCCAGCTCTGAGATCGTCGGGTTCTTCAGCGCCGGCAGCTTCGCCAGCACCGCCTCCAGGTTCTCTCCGCTACAGTTCATCTTCAGACCCACATACTCCTCAGCCGCCAGGGCCCCCTGCAGCATCAGCGCGATATTCTCGATCTTGTTCCGCTTCCACTCGTCCGCCCACGCCTCTTTATTCGCAATCAGTTTCGTCGTCGATTCGAACAACTCCGTAACGATGCGCAGGTTATTTGCCACCAGCGTGCTGCCCGTCTCCGTCCCCTCCACTATTGCGTCAACTAGGCTCGGGCATTTCGCCTCAGTCGCACCCCAGGAGTATTCCACCGTCGCCTCGACCCCGTTCTCGGCCAGGTACTTCCTTGTCACCTCGACCAGCTCGGTGGCGATCCGCTTGCCCTGCAGGTCGGCCACACTCTGGATGTCCGAGTTCTCGGCGACTGCCAGCACCCAACGATACGGCCTCATCCCCTGCTTCGCATACACGAGGTCCGCAACCTCGACCAGGTGGTCCTCAGCCCCGGATTCCTTGATCCAGTCCAGGCCG
Source organism: Armatimonadota bacterium (assembly GCA_030612305.1). Classification (GTDB taxonomy): domain Bacteria; phylum Armatimonadota; class Zipacnadia; order Zipacnadales; family UBA11051; genus UBA11051. Next base: position 4,004 of record JAUWOG010000175.1, read on the forward strand.
GTCAGACCGCAATCCAGCACCCCGTCGGCAACATACGCGGGCATTTCCTGCGCCCGCAGCAGCACACTCCAGAGGTCCTCATCGCCCATATCCGGCGTGTACTGCCGCTCATCAACATGTACGTTCCAGCCGGCTTTCCGGAACATCTCCAAGGTCGCATTCTGCAGGCTGCCTTTCGGCAGTCCGATTCGCAGTTTCTTCTCCTCCGTCATCTTCCTCTCTCCTGTTCAATAGCGGCTTCCTCGCCGCTCGATTTCCCTTTAGTGGCCTCCTCCGCAACCTCGCCGTCGCGCATGGCCCTGACTCCCGAATACACAAACCACACGCCCAGGCCCGCCACAACCACCGCACACACCACGATCAGCCAACTCAGACTAATCAGCCGCCCACCGAGCGCGATGACGATCCCCACAAAGCAGTACCACACCACGTCCGCCATCTCGTGCCCGAGGTAGAACGCCACATACTCGCGCGCATTCTCCGGCTTTAGCTGCGCCATCTGACCGGCGCCGATCGTCGCCCACCACGCCACGAAATACGGGTTGACGATACAGACCACTGCTCCCTGCAGGATCAACATTCCCCACGGCAGGGCCTGCTGCCTCTGCGTCAGGTCAATTGCCTGCCCGGCCGCATTGCAGTACATGTCCCAGCCCATATACAGCAGCGCCGCGCCGCCGGCGATGCCCACAGTCCCGCGCACTGCCCGGTTCCGCAGGACCTGGCGCAGGCCGCCGATCAGCGCCGCTACGACTACGAGTTCCAGCAGCGCGTGCCCCAGCACAATCGCCGGGGCCGCCCAGAACCCGTGCGCCGACACTTGCCCGATTGTCAGCACGAGCATCGTCCCGGGCATAATCGCGCCCGAGAATCCCGTCACAAAAGCCACACCGGCGATCTGCGCGCTACGCATTGACCTATCCCGGCGAATCAAAACCAGGCAGGGCCGACGCAGCCCCGCCTCATCTCAATAATACCACAATACCACATCTCCCCACCACCGCATACCCCGCGCGGAGGTCTAGCCTCCGCCCAAGTCCTTCCGGTACTTATGCAGATGCGCCGCGACCTCGAAGCCCAGCTTCTCATACAGCCTCACCGCCGCCTCGCGATATAGCTGCGTGTTCAGACTCACCGGCTCGATGTCGCGATCCACGAAGTAGTTGATCCCTGCACTCATCAGCGCTTCTCCGAGATGCTTCCCCCGGTATTCCTCCAGCACTGCCACCCATTCGATACTCCCCCCGCGCAGCGTGCCATCCTTCTCATGGCACACCATCGCACCGGTGATACCGACTGGCTCCCCTTCATGTTGGAGCACAAACCAGCCCTCGGGATCGAAGTCATCACGACTTCCGAAGGCATCCACGAACGAGCGCTCATTGACCTCCCATTCGAACACACTATCTCCCACGCGCACCCATTCGCCCAGCAAATCGTCCCGCCATGTCACCAGCTCATAGCTCTCATCAGGCAACACCACTTCCCGCAGCACGTACCCTTCGGGCTGCAGCACCATCATCACGCTTTCCTTCTCCGGCTCGAACACGCTGTAGCCCTTCATCTGCATGAACTTGTTCCGCGCTGGACAGCGCGAGTCCATGTCCTCCGTCACGACTGCTTTCATCCCACACTCACGCAGGTAGTCCTCCATCGCCGCCATCAGCCGTGGCGCGTACCGGTTCCCTCGATAGTGCGCATTGACGCACCAGAAATGCAGCGTCCCGGTCTCCTCATCACCC
>JAUWOG010000703.1 GCA_030612305.1 Armatimonadota bacterium
CCCCAGTGCACGGAGACGCAGAGCAGATCGGCTTCTGCTTTGGCGGTAGCCAGCTTCGCGGCCAGCTCGTCGTAATCCTCCACTTTGGCATACGAGCCGTGCTCGAAGGTGAAGTCGGAGCAGGCCATGAAGCTGAGCACCAAACCGTTGACTTCGAAGTATGTTGGGTCCCAGGCGTGTTCTTTCTCTTCCGGCCTGCGACAGCCGCAGTACGCGATGCCGCGGTCTTCGAGTGTATCAATGGTATTGCGCACGCCGGCGGGGCCGGCATTGAGCGTGTGGTTGTTGGCCAGTGAGACGATGTCAAAGCCGCCGTCAAGGAGCACCTTGACGGTCTCGGGGCGGGCGCGGAAGCAGCAGTTGGGCGGATCGTGAGGGCCCTCGTCGGACAGCGGGCACTCCAGATTGGCGAATGAGATATCGGCTGAGCGGGTGAGTTCGCGCACCTTTGCCAGGATGCTGCGATAGCCGTTGTTGCGGATGGCGCGGCCGACATTGCGATCGAGCATGATGTCGCCGACGGCTATCATGGTGAAGGTCTTCTGCGGAGGAGGCAGCGGCAGCGCGGTGACTTGTGGCCCACCGTCAGCGGCCCCCGCAGCTTTGTCACGACAGCCGACGAGGCCAAGTATGCAGACAATCACTGCTACGAGAGCAATGGCCCGGATGGGCGTCAGTCTGATTCCCATGTGCTCAGTTTACTCCAAATAGAGGGTATGATACCAGTGCCGAGTGATGATAGAATATCGGGCGAACGGGGTCAATGCACACGGCAGCTTGTTGACACGGTTTCACGAGGGTTACTATAATCAGTGTGGCAATGCACGCCGCTGGAATGGCGCTGCAATCCTGACGGACGTGCAGCTGGCAGAAACGAAACGGATCGGTATGCGCAGAAGAGCAGACATAGCCGCCCTCAGGGCGATGGTGATTGTGTGGTTCGTGTGGCCGGGCAGCAGTGCGATGGCCGCGGCAGGCCCGTATGAGCCGGAGGCAGGTTGCTATGTCGGCGCCTACATCGAGTTAGACAAGACCGGGCATGGGGATGTTCAGGCATTCGATGCGCTCGTCGGCAAGCGCCATGCGACGTTCTTCCGGTATGTGGGCTACGGCCAGCCGTTTCCGTTCAGGTGGGTGCAGGCGTCAAGGGCGGCCGGTATCATGCCCCACATCGCCTGGGAGCCGAACCACGGCCTGAGTGCGGTGCGTGATGATGAGTACCTGCGGGGCTGGGCGGAGGCGGCCAGGCAGGCGGGCGGGCCGATATTCCTCCGCTACGCATCGGAGATGAATGGTACGTGGCAGGCATATTCCGGCGACCCGCCACAGTACATCGAGAAGTGGCGGCTGGTTTACGAGGTGATGAAATCCGTTGCGCCGAATATCATCATGGTGTGGTGCCCATTTGCCACGCCGCAGTCAAATATCACCAGCTACTACCCCGGCGACGAATACGTTGACTGGGTGGGTGTCAACATCTACAGTGTCCTGCACCAGGACGGCGACATCAGCAAGCCGCCGAGTCAGGACCCGGTTGAGTTGCTCGGCTATGTCTATGACCTCTACGCGGAGCGCAAGCCGATAGCTGTCTGCGAGTATGGCGCGACGCACTATTGCAAGGCCGAGCGGAGGGACGTGACGGATTTCGCTATCAAGCAGATGAGCCGGCTCTACGCGGCGCTGATTGGACAGTTCCCGCGTGTGCGGATGATCAACTGGTTCTCGGTAGATGCGATAGGCGACAAGCTGGCTGACAATGACTACTCGGTAACAAGCAATCCCGAGGTCCTTGCGACCTACCGGAGCCTGGTATCCAGCCCGCACTTCCTGTCGCAGGTGGATGACGGTGCGGCGGTGGCAGTGAAGCCCGGGGAAGGGCCTGGGATGATAATCAGCCCGGTGG
>JAUWOG010000014.1 GCA_030612305.1 Armatimonadota bacterium
CTCGATGCCGACATACTCCATCGTGAAGGGAGGCTCTTGCAGAGGTATGGCGACGGTGAGCGGGTCGTGCCCTGCGAAAGTGATGGCGATCTCAGCCTGCTCGGCTTCAGGCGCACTGGCGAGCCGCAGGATGACTTCAGCCACGCCACCTGCGGGTATCGGGTTCGGATAGACGCGATACCAGCGCAACTGGTCATTCTGGATTTCGATGTACTCGTCGCGCACGTCTTCGGCGAGGAAGCTCTCGTCGGCGAGCCAGATCTTGCCGACACTCTCCACGTCCATCGTGATGTCAGTGACGGTCAGAGCCTCACTGGTGGGGTTCTTGACATACACGAAAATGGTGCCGGCATAGTCAATGGCGTCAGGGACATAGTAGGCGGCATAGAGCGCACCGTCCGGAGGCGCTGCCGAAGCACAGGGCACGACCATCAACAGCGCGACAAGGACCATACATGCTGCCACAGACACGCGGGTAACCGACATGCAACATCACTCCCATTCCTACCATCGCGGCGCGAGGAGCCGTCGCAGAGACGCGGCGGCCCGCCCGGCGTCCACGTGGACGTTCTGACTGGTAGTTCCCCTGACCCCTTCCGATAACCTGCCCGGGGGCAAATGGAAAAGCCGCTGCATCTCGTGCAGCAGCATCGTAGCATCGTCGCTCGGCCAGGCGATCAGTACGGGTCGTTGGTCCAGCCAGCCTGGTACTGCCCGCGGCTCGCCGACTTGACATGGCCGTCGCCGTAGAGCACATTCCAGCGCTTGCCATTGAAGCCCCTGCCGCCGTGCCAAGTCCCGTGGCCGTCGAAGAAGACGTTCGTGTTGACCGGGTCCCTGAGCATCGAGAATAACCCGCCACGGAAGGTGATGATCGTCTGGTACATGTAGCTGTTGCCGAACGCGTCGAAGGCCGTCGGGCGGCCATTGAGGGGCACACCGGAGTCCTCGAGAGTGTCATAGCCGGTATCGGAGGGGCAGTGCCAGATTTCCGCGTTCTTGATGTAGGGGTCGAGCGCATCTTTGAGGCGCGGCATGTACGGAATCCATGCCTGGTACTGGGGGAAGCCAGCCCATATCTGCGGCGCGTTCTGATCGGCGCAGTCTATCGCCCATGGGGAACGCTCATCATAGTCGTCGCAGTACATCATCAGGGCATTGCCAATCTGCTTGAGGTTGGCGACGCACCGGGTCGAGCGAGCCTTGGCGCGGGCGCGGGCAAACACCGGAAACAGGATTGCTGCCAGCACCGCGATGATCGCGATGACCACCAGCATCTCGATGAGCGTGAAGCCCGCCCGTCGAGGAGCCCTGCTCGTGCTGCCTTGCCGCATACGAACCATCATCTCCGCGGCCCTTTCTCAGACCTCGGTAGCTGCGCTTCGCACTTCCTCCTGTAATATATACCCACTATTCCCCGCCGAAATCAAGAGTTTGCTGGGCCGAGTGCTTCATCGGCGCGAATGTCATTCGATGCACCGGACACGGGCCGTGGTCAGCGATCGCCTCAAGATGCTGACGAGTCGCGTATCCCTTGTGTTCGGCAAAGCCATACTCCGGATAGCTGCTGTCCAGTTCGACCATGAGCCTGTCGCGCGTCACCTTGGCAAGAATGGAGGCGGCTGCGATGACGCGGCAGCGCCGGTCGCCACCAATCACGGCGCGACACGGAACATCGAACGGCGGCGCGACGTGACCATCTACCAGCACAAAATCAACGGGGCATGAGAGCGCCTCGACGGACAGCCTCATCGCTTCCAGCCGTGCCTGGAGGATGTTGATGCGGTCAATGACTTCAGGCGCGCACAGGGCTGTAGCAGATGCGACGGCGCGCTCGCGGAGTTGGTCGTGGAGTTCCTCCCGAAACGCCGCCGTCAGCAGTTTGGAGTCAGTGAGATGGGGGAGACGGACGCTCAGGGGTATGACGACTGCTCCGGCGACGACCGGCCCGGCGAGGGCTCCGGCACCGGCCTCATCAACGCCGGCCACGAACTCATACCCATCCTCGGCCAGCAGACGCTCGTCTGTCGTCGGGGCCGCTCTCGGGAGTTTCGCTCTCTTCCGTGGTCTGTCAGCGATCGGTGTGCCACCCATTGGTCGCCGCCTGTCGCCGAAACCGTAGCGTGGTCGTCTGGTCAGCGCACGACGCGGATACGGCTCAAGGGCCAGAATATGACCATTGCCTTGCCCAGGACATCTTCTTCGGGGACAAACGGGCGCGCTTCCTCCGTCCGCCGGGCGCTCATCGTCCGCCAGCGGTGACTGTCGTTGGAGTCATTGCGGTTATCGCCGAACACGACTATGTGCTTATCCGGGACCTCGATTGGGGGTGCCGTAATATCTTCCGGCCAATTGTACGTCGGCCGCTCCTTGATGTACGGCTCGTCCAGCAACCGTCCGTTGCGATACAGGCCGTCATTGTGCGCATCTGCGAAGGGGTTGTGTGCGATGACTCGCAGCTTGTCTCCGGAGACGCCCACGACACGCTTGATGAAATCAAGTCCGAAATGATTGGCGGCAGGAGAAGCCTTGAACACCACTATGTCGCCGGCTTGAGGCCGCCGGAAATGGTAGATGAACTTGTTGACCAGTATCCGGTCGTTCTCCTGCAGCGTCCATTCCATGGACCCCGAGGGGATGTAGAATGCCTGAACGACGAAGGGGCGCAAGATGCAGAACACCAGCAGAAGCGCAATGAGGGCCGAGTCGATGAACTCGAGCACCGCTCCGCGGGAATTCTGCAAAGCCGCCGACAATGCGAAGAGACGACTGTGCGCGCACCACAGGCGCAGAATCACCGCCAGGCCAATCAGCGCGGCTATGTGCCAGGGGTTGTCAAATGCAAGGACTGTTCCGGGAGGCGGCTCGTGCATGGGTCTCTATTCGTCCTCGGTCGTTTCGGCCTCTTCCTCGGCGGCTTCCGTCTCGTCAGGAGTGTCGTCCGCGGCCAGGGCCTCAGTCACGGTATCCTCAGGCGCTTGCTCCTCAACTGCGCTTGCCTCTTCGGCCTGCTCCTCGGCCTGCTCGGTGACCACTTGCTCCGAGCTCTCCACGTCGCCGGCAGATTCCTCGACGACTTCGGTCTCCTCGGTCTCGACCTCAGGCTCTACGACAGCTTCTGCTTCCGCATCGGCTGTATCCTCTGCTGCCAGACGCGCCTTCCTGCGGCCTTCCTTCGCTTCAGGAATGCGTCCGGCGCGGCCGCTGCGATCGCGTAGATAGTACAGCTTCGCGCGGCGCACCTGCCCCATGCGGACGAGCTCGATGCTGTCAACGATCGGGGCGTGGATTGGGAAGGTCCGCTCGACACCTATGCCATACGTCACGCGGCGCACTGTGACGATCTCGTTGATGCCACCACCTGAGCGGCGGATGACATCGCCCTCAAACGCCTGGACGCGCGTCCGCTCTTCGTTCCGGGAACGCTCCGTTATCTTCACCATGACGCGAATCGTGTCGCCCGGACGGAAATCAGGTATGTCAGACCTCACATGCTTACTCTCAACGAGCTCAATCAGCCGTGCCTTCATCTTCATTTGCTCCTGTTCAAAGAATGCGCGTTGCCGGCCTGCTTGCGCTTCCCGACAGCGCCCACGTGCTTCAGAGTTGTCCCAGTATTTCCCAGTCCTCTGCGCTTAGTTCCGCCCGGGCCAGCAGATCGGGGCGCCGGCGCAAAGTGCGTCTGAGCGACTCCGCCCGACGCCAGCGCCGAACGCATTCGTGCCGGCCCTCTGTGAGGACTTCGGGAACTGCCATTCCTTCAAACACCGCCGGCCGCGTGTACTGCGGATGCTCCAGCAGGCTCTTGGTATGTGCCTCCTGCTGCGCCGAATCCTCATTACCGAGGACGCCCTCCACCAGCCTTGCAACCGTATCCATGACTACGAGGGCCGGGAACTAGCCGCCACTGAGCACATAATCGCCTATCGAGATCTCCTCATCAACAAGCCCCTGGCGGACGCGCTCATCAACGCCCTCGTAGCGGGCGCACAGCAGCATAATGCGCTCGCGCTCCGCCAGCTCTGCCGCATGTGGCTGTGTCAACACGCGGCCCTGAGGGCTGAGCAGTACCACATGCGCCGGCGACGGTGTCTCGGCCTGCAGAGACCGCACGGCATCGAAAAACGGCTCCGGCTTCATCACCATGCCCGGCCCGCCGCCGTAAGGCGTATCATCAACCTGGCGGTGACGGTCATGGCAGAAGCCGCGCAGGTCGTGCACCGACACCTCGACAAGCCCCTGCGCCAATGCGCGACCGAGAACACCGTGGGCAACGGCGTCGGCGATGAGGTCAGGGAATATGGTTATCACGTCAAACCGCATTCGCCACCCAACCCCTCGTGTTGAGGCTAGTCAAACATCCCCGGCAGCGGACGTATCAGCATCTCACCGGCGGACAGATCTACTCGCAGGACGACCTCGGCTGTGGCCGGTATCAGCAGCTTGCGATCGGTCACATAGACATCATTCGCGCCGGTCCTGAGTATCTCGACCACCGCGCCGAGTGCCTCGCCCTCTTCGGTCACAGCTCGCAGGCCGAGTATCTGGCTGGCGTAGTAGGTACCCTCCGGAAGTTGCGGGGACTCCGCCTGCTTCACAGTCAGTTCAGCGTCAGTGAGCGCTTGTGCTTGGTTGCGGTCCGTAACGCCCTCCAAGCGCAATATGTATGTGGGTTTGTGCGGCACGGGCCGAGCCGCAAGTACCCTCGACATGAACGGCTCTTCATCGCGGGGGTGGACGCAGACCTCGTCGAGTGCCTCGATGCGGCCGGGCACGTCGCTGCGTGCGACCGCCTTCAACTCGCCGTTGACGCCGTGTGGGCCCGATACGCGCGCGACGACAACCGAATAGGAGCCGAACTCAGGCATCGTCACTGCCTGTGATGTCCGTCTCGATCATCAGAGCGGGCGTGTCATCATCGGAGAGAATCTCGCGCTGGCGTATCTCGATGACCACGTCGTCCTTGGTGACGATTTCGGTGCCGCCGAGCACTGTGGCCAGGTCATCGCCCACGTTGACCTCCACATGGCTCTCCAGCGTTCCGCGAACGATTTCCGACCCATTGTCCAGCACTTCAACCTGTTGCTGGCGCTCCTTGATGGCATCGAGAAGCTGGGTCTGTTTCTCCTTCTCCTCCTCGACACGCTTGCGGACCGCCATGGCCTGCTGCAGGTCCGCTCGCTGCAGCTCGGCAATGTATTGCTTGGTCTGCGCATCAATCTGTTCGACGCGCTGCTCGATCTCCGCAGCGGCGCGCTGCAGTTCATCCGCAAGCTGCTTCTTCAACCGGTCAGTGACGACCGAACGCAGGACTATCTCTCGCTTTATCGTAACCGACATGCAAACACTGCCCTCTCCACGATTCAGTTGAATCTCGTGGCGTATTCTCAGATGTGTTATCTATCGCCGAACGACGCGTGCGCTAGGAAAGTATCTCAACAGTAGCCTTCTTCTCGCGCTTCATGGCTGCGGCCTGCACGATGGTGCGCAACGCATTGGCGATGCGACCGTTCCTGCCGATTACCTTCCCGATGTCGGGGTCGGCGACGCCCACCTCATAGATGAGGACCGTTTCCCCTTCGATCTCATTGACCTTGACTTCTTCGGGGTTGTCAACAAGGGCTCGTACCATGTACTCGACCAGTTCCAGCATTGTGGGCCTCCTGCGTGTGTCTGAGTGTGTTGTGGGTGCACGCGGATATGCGGTATGGGATGTGGGACTGCGCCCGTGCTGGACACAGCAACTCGCTATTCCGTGCTGTCCTGCTCTGCGGGCGTCTCTTCCTGCGGCTCAGCAGGAAGCTCTTGGGTTGCCTCGACGGCCTCCGTCGCCTCCTCGGCAGCGATGACCGGGGCCACTTCCTCCACCATCTCGCCCGGCTTTACGCCGCCACGGAAGGCCTTCATGACCCCGCGCTGAGTGAGCAGTGAGCGTACCGTGTTGGAGGGCTGAGCCCCCGCGCACAGCCAGTGCAGAGCGCGGTTGACATCCACCTGGAGTGTCACCGGCTCCGTTGTCGGGCAGTAGTGCCCGATCTCCTCGATCGTGGTACCGTCCCGGGGCCGCCTGGAGTCCATCACCACCAGCCGGTAGTGTGGATTATGCCTTGCGCCCATTCTCTTCAACCGAATCCTGGTTGCCAATATCGTTACTCCCTTCGAGCCTGCCTGTGTAGTTCCTCGGGGCCTTGCCGGCCGCCTCAGCCAAGACGCAGCCCGCCGATATTCAGCGGCCCGCCCTTGGCAACGGTCTTCATCATTTGACCCAACTGCTTGTACTGCTTCAGTACGATGTTAATGTCCTGCACCGTCGTGCCGCTGCCAGCAGCTATGCGGCGCTTGCGGCTTCCCTTGATGATGGCTGGGTTCGCTCGCTCCTCCAGGGTCATCGAAGATATGATTGCGTCCACCCGGTCCAGTTCCTTCTCCTCCACGTCAGCCGGCCCCATCGCTCCCAGCTTGTCGGCGCCGGGTATCATCTTCATTATCTGGTCGAGCGGGCCCATCGTGCGCACGGCTCGCAACTGCTCCCGGAAATCGTTCATGTCAAACCGCGAACTCAGCAGGCGCTTCTGCATCTCCAGCGCCTTCTCCTCATCCACGGCCTCGCGCGCCTTCTCGACCAACGTCAGGACATCGCCCATCCCCAGAATACGCTGGGCCATGCGATCAGGATGGAAGACCTCCAGAGCGTCCAACTTCTCGCCGACACCGACGAGCTTGATCGGCTTGCCAGTTACCTCCCGGGCCGACAGTGCCGCGCCACCACGCGCATCGCCATCAAGCTTGGTCAGGATCAGACCATCGAGGTGCAGGCGCTCTCCGAACTCCTTAGCGACACTCACGGCCTCCTGGCCGGTCATTGCGTCTATGACGAGCAGCGTCTCCGGCTGTCCGAGTTGCTGCTCCATGGCCGCTATCTCGTCCATCATCTGCTGGTCAATCTGGAGGCGGCCCGCCGTATCAACTATGACCACGTCATACATCCCGGCCGACGCGTGCTTGAGGGCTGCCGCGGCTATGGCTACGGGGTCGCCGCTGTCATCTGCATAGACCTCAACCGCGGCCTGCTCGCCGATCTGCTGCAACTGCTCGATCGCCGCCGGCCGATACACATCCGCCGCGCAGAGCAATGGCCGGCGACCATCCTTCTGCAGCCGCAGCGCAAGCTTCCCCGCCGTTGTCGTCTTGCCGCTGCCCTGCAGACCTGCCAGGAGTATCACATGGGGCGCGGGCCCCGACATATTCAACGGGGCCGCTTCCTCCCCCAGCAGCTTCACCAGCTTCCGGTGGACGATGTCAACTATCTGCTGCGTGGGGTTCAGACCCGACAGGATCTCTTCGCCCAGGGCCTCCTGCTGCAACTCGTTGATAAAGCCCTTCACTACCTGGTAGTGAACGTCTGCTTCGAGAAGCGCCAGCCGCACTTCCTTCAGCGCGGCGCGCACGTCTTTCGGCCGCAGCTTCCCGCTGCCGCTCATGCGCTTGAAAACCTTTTGCAGCTTCTCAGTCAGTGTCTCAAACATAGTCGGTAACGCGCCAAAAAACCCAAAGATACGCACACAAAAAAAGCTGGAGCCGGATTCATGCCGGCCCCTGGTATGGCCACACTTTGTCGGTCAAAGCCGCTACTATGTTAGTATAGTCGCACAATGCCTTGTTGTCAACCGACAGCGCCACTCCCCGCGCCTCAGCCGGCAAGCCGGCCTCTCCCCGAGGAGGACCTTACGTATTGTCGGTCCCGTAGCTCCCACGGCGTCCGCCCTCGAAGATGCTGCGAACGGCCTCCACATCAGCGCCTATCTGTGATCGTAGCGCCTCGACATCCGCAAACCGCTCGATAAAGCGCAGACGGCACACAAGACTGAGTTCCACCGTGGTGCCGACCAGATCAAGCGGCTTCTCGGTAGCGCTACGCCCACCGATGATGTGAGCCTCAATCATCCCTTTTGTTCTGCCAAAGGTCGGCTGGGGGCCGATGTTTATCGCGGCGGGACACGGCACGCCTGCCGGACCGATTTGCTCCCGCAGAGCAGGGCCGTCCGCCAGCCCCGCATAAACTGCAGCGCCCGGTATCAGCTTGTTCGGCGCAACCTCGAGATTCACCGTCGGAAAGCCAAGTACACGCCCCGTGCTGTGGCCTGCCACGACCGTTCCCCGCAAGCTGTAGTGGCGCGCAAGCAATGCGGCCGGCTCCTTGGCGTGCCCGTTCCACAGATACTCGCGCACGGACGTACTGCTCACCCGCACGTCGTCCATCCTCAACCGTGGCAGAAGCAGAACACTGAAGCCGTACTTGTCTCCGAGAGCGCGGATCGCATTCACATCAGCTTCCGCATTATGGCCCAGAGTGTGCTCTTCTGCGGCTATCAGCAGCTTGGTTTGGAGATGACCAACCAGGATGTCACGGGCGAATTCCTCGGCGCTCATGCGCCTGAACTGCTCATCGAAATCCGCCACTACGACGTGCTGAACGCAGAGCTTCGCGAGCAGTTCCAGTTGCTCCTCCTCGACCGTCAGTCGCATCCCGCGCCCGTTGGAGGAGGAGAAGACCTCTTGCGGCACAGGCTCGAAGGTGAAGACAGCGGCCTCCAGACCCCGGCTGGCGGCCTCATCGCATGTACGTCGGATCAGGAACTGGTGGCCGATGTGCACGCCGTCGAAGCCGCCCACGGCCACCGCACGGTCTATGCTCGGAAGAGTCGTCTCCAGGCCTCTGGTGACTCTCATTGCGTTCAGACTTCCTCGGGCAGCACTGTGCGAGGTCGGAGGGCGGCATCGGCGGCATCATTCACATATTCCGCCACCGCCACCAGACGACCTGTCGCATCAACCAGTCGCGTGATTCGCGCGGTGATGTTGCGCCCGCAAGCCGGTATCTGCCTGCCATGGCGCACAGCGGCAACCTCAGCATCCTCAAGTGAGACGGCGGGCAAATGGGCGAGGGCCTCAGAGGGGCTCATCAGATGTGCAGCGACTCCGTCACGTGCCAACTCCGCGATGGTGGCGGCGGCTTCGAGACGATGCGGCCCGACTGCCGTCCGAACCAGGCCCGACAGGTATGCGCCACAGCCAAGCTGTTCTCCGGCCATTACTGCCAAGGAACGCACGTACGTCCCCTTGGAGCACTCAACATCAACTACAGCATCGGGGAACTCGCCCTCGCTGAACTCAATCAGTTCCAACTGCGACACACGTACGGTCCGCGCCGCGACAACGACCTCGTGACCCTTTCGCGCCAATTCGTAAGCGCGCTTGCCGTCTATGTGAACCGCCGAGTACGCCGGAGGTACGATACTGATCTCGCCAGTCAACTCGGCCAGTACGGCGGTCACCGCTTCTGCTGTGACCGCTGCCGCCGGCTCACGACGTGTAACGACCCCCTCGGCATCCGCCGAATCCGTTGTGATGCCGAATGTGAACACCGCCCGATATGACTTCGTGAGCGTTTCGACGTACTGCGAGAGCCTCGTTGCCGGCCCAACTGCGACGAGCAGGACGCCTGCCGCGGCCGGGTCGAGCGTCCCCGCATGGCCGGCCTTCGCGCCGCCGCACAGCTTGCGCACATCTGACACGACATCATGCGATGTCAGTCCGGGAGGCTTCAGTACATTGAGGAAACCACTAGTCATCGTCTTGCTCCGGGTCTTGCTCTGGCAGCACGTCCGCCAGAGCCCGGAGAAGTCGCCCGCGGCCCTCCTCAAGAGAGCTGTCGAACGAGTAGCCTGCCGCCGCTTTGTGGCCGCCGCCGCCAAATTGCCGCGCCACCGACGCACAGTCCACAACATCCGAGCGCAGACTCACATCCCAGGGATCGCCTGGCGAGGCACACTTGAACAACACAGACACATCGTTGTCCGGCGCCAGCTTCATCCCGTCTATGATCTCTTCGGCATGTGTCCGGCTGGCACCGGCAGCCGCGAAATCATCCGGCCCGATCGCCGACAACAGCACCCGGCTATCAAGCTCCTCCTCGAGTTTCGACAGTGCATGGCCCTTCAGGACCAGATGGGGCAGAGGCCGGGAGCCCAGCGTCAGCCTCGTAATCGCTTTCGGGTCCGCGCCCGCGGCTACACACGCACTGCACACCGCCAGCGCTTCCGCGTCAGTGTTCGCGAACTGGAAAAAGCCCGTGTCACTGGCAATCGCCCAGAAGATACACGTCGCCATCTCTGCGTTGAGGGACACGTCCATGGCCATCGCGATCCGATACACCAGCACCCCCGTCGCGCTGGCGCGTGGGTCAACGTAAGTCACTGAACAGGAGCGGTCGGTACTGGTGTGATGGTCAATGTCAGCGCAGCGGTCGGCCTCTACAAAGAATCTCTCCAGGCCGTCCAGCCTCGCCGTGCCGTCGCAGTCCAGTGCGACGACTACGTCCGCCCCGCTATCGGGCTGCTCGACAACCATTTCCGCCCCCGGCATCTCGCGCCACCAGTCCGGTGGGGGAGACGGAAAGGCAACCTGCACCTGCTTGCCACGCATCGTGAGCATGTGCCCAAGGCCCAGCGCACTTCCGACGGCATCTCCGTCCGGGTTCTTGTGCCCCAACAGCAAAAAGCCGGCGCCCTCATCAAGCAAGGTCAGGAGTTCGGGAGGGGGTGACAGTGGCATCTTCAGCCTCGGTATCGGTACTAGGTCTCAGAGCCCGGTTGTTCTGGTTCGGCGTCTCCCGGGTCAGCTTGCTCAATATCTCGCAGCACTCTCTCGATGCGTTGTGCGCGGTCCGCAGTCTCATCAAGGCGGAAGTACACCAGAGGCGTGTGCCTCATCTGCAGGCGCGCCCCAAGCTGAACGTTTATGAACTTGCGGGCCCTCTTCAGGCCCTTGGTGCTCTCCTCGACTTGCTCGGGCTCGCCTAGCACCGAGTAGTAAACCGTCGCATTGCGCATGTCGGGAGAGACCTCGGCACTCGTTATCGTGACGAACCCGATGGACGGGTCGTCCACCTCGTTCTGAATTATCTCGCTGATTGCGCGCTGCAGGGACCTGCTGACGCGGCGCTGTCTCTGGCTGGGTTCTCTGATCTCTGCTCACCCGCCGTAGTACGCGCAAACCTAGATGATCTCGGTATAGCTTCCCTCGACGACTGCTCGCCGTTCGCCTTCAGTCGTGGTCAGCACGTGGCTCAGGACGCGCTCAACATGTGCCCTGTCATTGGCCACATGCACCACTGCCAATGTCGCACGCGCATGGTTATCAAGCTGTTCGATCTCGGCCACCGAGACATTATGCCGATTCCGCAAACGCTCAATGAGGCTCTTGACCACACGACGCTTCTCCTTCAGATTACTGGCATCTGGTATGAAGATGTCCATCGTCAGCAGCCCGATGATAGGCGGCATCGGTCGGCTCCGCGCTATTAGACTCTCTCCACGCCGGCACTCATCGTGACACGGCGTTCGATCTCAACTTCAATTGTTGCCTTGAGCGCGTCACCCTCCTGCCAGTCGCGATACCCCCGGCTGGACAGCCCGCACTCGCTGGGGACCTCAATCTCCGACACGTCGCGGTCAAAATGACGCAGTGAATCAATGGTTCCCGTATGGATTAGCTCCCCGTCGCGACGGACTCGGATCTTGGCGCCCGGCCGCAGCCTCCCCTCTGTCACCCGACAGCCGGCAACTACCCCCGCATGCGAACTGCGAAATACCTGTAGTACCTCAGCCGTGCCCAGAGCCTGTTCCTCAATGATAGGTTTCAGCATCCCCGAGGCGGCGGCCACTATGTCCTCGATGGCCTCATAGATCACATCGTAGAGCCGGATCTCCACTCCCTCCGCATCCGCTGTCTGGCGAACGCTCGGCGGCACGTCCACATTGAAGCCCAGAATAATGGCCTCCGACGCCCGTGCCAGCACCACGTCGGATTCATTGACTGGACCCACAGCCGTGTGGATCAGAGTGATGTCTATCTCATCCAGCTTGGCATCCAACTCCAGAAGCTTCGCGGCCAGCGCCTGGCCGGAGCCGAACACGTCAGCCTTGACAATGCAGTTGAGGTCAGCGATCTCGCCTTCCCGCATACCTGCAAACAGCTCGCGCAGAGCCGCCGCGCGCGACGCCTCCATGTCTATCTCGCGCGTTTCTTCATCCCGGGCAGCGGCCATCTCACGCGCTGCCTTCGGGTTCTTCGCACTCGTCACGATCTCACCTGCATCGGGTGGTCCGGACAGCCCGACCACCTCAACCGGGCGTCCCGGCCCCATTTCCTTCACCGCGTTCCCCTGCCAGTCGCGCAAGCTCCGAACCCGGCCGTGGTCGGCTCCCGCCACGATCGAGTCACCCACACGCAGAGTCCCGGTCCGAATCAGCACTGTGGCCACGGCCCCCTGGCTTGCCCCAACGCCGGCCTCAACCACCACGCCGACGAAATCGCCATCCGCCTCAGCCCACAAGTCCCCGACCTCTGCCAGCAGCAACAGCATCTCAACAAGGTCATCCAGCCCGTCACCGGTCTCGGCCGACATCTGTACGACTACCGTGTCGCCGCCCCATTCCTCCGGCACAAGCTCGTGGTCGAGCAACTGCTGCTTCACACGCTCGGGGTTGGCCGCGGGGAGGTCGCATTTGTTGATCGCCACGACGATAGGAACGTCGGCTGCCTTGGCATGATTGATCGCTTCCACCGTCTGCGGCATGATCCCGTCATCAGCGGCCACCACCAGCACTGCCATGTCCGTAATCTGAGCGCCGCGAGCCCGTATCGCAGTGAAGGCTTCGTGGCCCGGAGTGTCTATGAAG
>JAUWOG010000302.1 GCA_030612305.1 Armatimonadota bacterium
ATCTCCTGAGCCTTGTAGCCGTCTTCGCCACTCCCGCGCGGCTCTCCACCCTCGCGAATTGCGTTGACGAATCCCGCCAATTGTCCCGGAAACCACGTATTCTCATCCCGGCGATTCCTGAACGGGACCGTCTCGACCTCCCCGTCGGCCTTGGATATGTCTATGAGCCACTGCCCGTCTTCCTGGCGCGGATCGTGAATTGAGCCCTCCGGGCCGATCACATCAATCCCGCGAAAGCCCGAAGTCGCCCCCCGTGGCAGGCTCCATGACCACTGCACCAGCGCCTGGTCCCCGCTCTCGAACTGCAGAATCACGATGCTGTTATCCAGCACGGAGCCATAGTTAGCCATGTGATTCATGTACGCGGTGACGGAGGCCACATCCCCGAAGGTGTAGCGCAGGAAGTCAAGGTCATGCGAGCCACTTTCCGTGAGCGGGCCGTCGCTGTAGGTGCCGTCGCAATACCACTCGCCATAGTTGGGCGGGCCGGGCGCGGCTCCGGCGGCGATGCAGCGCCACATGCACGGCCTCCCCGCTTTCCCCTCGTGGATCATCTTGCGTATCTGGCCCCAGGTGTCGTCATAGCGCCGCACAAACGCCATCCCCAGCGTCGTGCCTGCCTCCTTGTGCTCATCAATCATCTGCCGGCAGAGCTGCAGCGTCCGTGCCATCGGCTTCTCGCAGAAGGCATGTTTCCCCGCGCGCGCGGCCTTGATTGCCGCATCGGCGTGGAATTGCGTCGGGATACCGATGACCACTGCGTCCACATCCTCCATCTCCATAAGCTCGTCATAGCTGCCGCAACTGCGCAGCGCTCCGACTTCCTCCGCACGGGCCTTCGCGAGTTCTTCGTTGGCGTCGGCGATGCAGACAATCTCAGTGCTGTCATTTGCCTGGATGGCGGGGATGTGGCCCTTGCTGATCGCCCCTCCGCCGATCATCCCAAAGCGAATCTTGTCCATGTACTTTTCCCTCCTGATCAGAGCTGTTTCTCGTGGATAGTTACCGTTCGAACCTGCACCGTCTTGACAACTCCCTCAGTCAAACACTTCCGCGCCGTAGCCGGCCCTCACGAAGACCTGCTTCACGATGGGCGGATTGGCGGTCTCGATCAGCTCCTCGTTGCAGAAGATGGCCAGCTCATTGAGGCCCGTGCGCATGACGCCGGCGGGCACTTCCACGGTGTAGAACTCACCTTCCCGCTCCGGTGCCGGCAGCAGCACATGATTCAGCCGCAGCCAGACGCGCTCCGGCTCGCCGCCCTGCGTCAGGACGGATATTGTGAAGACCGCATCAGGATCATCGGCATCCGGCCCCATCATCAGCGGCAGCGGATGTTCCATCTTGTCGAGAGCGATCGGCAGAGCCGCCATCTCCGAACCATGCTGGCAGAAGCCGCCGTCAGAGCTCGGCTGGATGCTGTAGAGCTTGTCCTCGCCGCTGAGCGCCTCCGGGTCGCCGACTTCACTCAGCGGCGCGTACGTCACCTCGCGCGGCAGCGGACCGACGTTCTTGTCCTCCATGCAGAAGACGTTGAACAGGTAGATGCCGTCAGCCCCTTCCTGCCAGTGGTACGCGGCACCCCCGCGAATCCCTTCGGTCCATGACTCCTGCTGGTGCGTGCACTTTTTCCACCAGTGGCTGAAGACATTGGTATTCATGGACGGGTACACTTGCACATCGTACTGCTTCCCGAGCGCCAGCCACTCATCCAGGCGGATGTTGTACGGCAGATAGCCCAGACCCACCACCAGCACATCAACCAGCCCGTCATCGAGCCACTGGCCGACATCAAGCCCCAGTTCCAGCGACACGCGCAGTGAGTCGAGCACATGCACAGCAAAGGTATAGTGCCGGCCCCGCGCCTCGCCGATCTCATCCAGCGCCGCCCGAGCATCGCGCACGAGTCCCGTCATCTCATCGGCGTGCGCGCGTTCTCCTCCCAGCGCGAAGTTCCACACAAAGCGCGTGAAATCCAGTTCATACCCATCGAAGTCATGCGCCGCCGCGTTCTGCCGTATGAAGTCAAGTCGGTGAGCGCGCACTTCCGGCCGCGAGAAATCAAAAGCGCTCCACAGATAGCGGTCCTTCAGTTCCTGCGGCAGACGCAGCGCCTCCTCCGGTGCGATGAGGTATTCCGGATGCTCGGCCTTCAGGGGATCATTGGTCTCGGCGTAGCTGTCGGCCAGGAATGAGTCATGAATATCGTTCATGCGCAGCGAACCCCACACTTCCATGCCGTGGTCGTGGCAGCCCTCGACGATGATGTCATTGGCGCGCTGAGCGGACCCGATCACCGGCCATATCTTGTACTTGTAGCTCTCGCCCCACGGCGGGTCACAGCCATTACCCACACACCAGGCGTAGGTATCAACATGGGTGTCGAAGGTGGGCGTTGTGCGCATGTCAAGGAACGACTGCTCATCAGTCACGTTGTAGCTGTAGCCCTCGTATGGGTACTGCTGGTCGCCGTCATCATTGTAGATGACCCGCCGGTCGCGATGCTTGTCGAACATTGCCATCGTGGCTCACTCCTCTTTTGCCTCGCAACGCGGGGCGAATTCGACGGCGTCAGGCTGGAAGCCTGACCTACGCGTCTGTGCGGCGTGTGCGGGACGAATCAATTGTCCACAAACACCGGCGAACTCCATGCCCATGGCCCTTCGGCCGGAGCAATGTTCGACGGATACTCGGGGAACTCGCCCGGCATCGTCACCTTGGCGTAGTACCACGAGCACGCCGGCAAATCCGCTATCTGTTCGTCAAACGTAGCCGGCAGACCTGTCAGAGACGCCACCACCTCACCGTCGCCGAATATCTCAAGCCTTTCCACCTCGCGCGGAGCTTCCACGACTACTCTGGCAGTGCGGGGGCCGTCTCCGCTCAGCGTCTGCCCCATGAACGCCTCATCTACCCAGAACTGCAGGCCGATGCGCGCACCGGCAGTGGCATAGCACCGCCGCTCCCGGAATGCCTCGATGATACCCGCCAGCGTGAACTCCCTCACCCACAACCCGGTCAAGCCCCCGCCGAGGCCCGGGGGCCGCCGGTGCCCGTCAGAGGTCCCCACAAATCCCGCCCGCAAGCCCCGGTTCAGGTGCTCGTGGAAGCACTCGGACTTGTTGATGTAGTCCCCCCACCCGCAGCACACTTCCATATTCGCCTCACGCTCGCTGCCGGTCAGGTAGAACTCCGCGTGCTGGGTGTTCATGATGCCGTCGGTGCTCTCCACCCACGAGACCAGCGCCTCGATGGGGTCGCCCTCGACATCGTACCAGCGCAGTATCGGCTGGTCGTAGGAGGCGAACAGGATCGAGCGATGTTGGGGCTTTATCGGTCCCCAACTTGCCTGTGTCCATTCGTATCCCGGCACCGCGATGAACTTGCCGTCTCTGGACCACATCTGCTCCTCGGCCATCGTGTGGTGCCAGGCCTCATCACTGAGCCGCCCCCCGTAGATATAGTCATTGTCGGTGATGGCGACATAGTCCAGCTTCGCCTTGTCGCGGGCATACGACAGCATCTCGATGAGGTCGCCTTCAGCATCGGTGGAGAGGCATGTGTGCGTGTGCGGATCCCCGAACAGAAGCTGGTAGGTCTCATCACCGAGCGTCAGTTCCCGCTCGGCCGGAACAAAGAACTCCCGCTCGGCCAGATTCACGCTCTCCCATTCCTCGAAGCCGGTGTCAGCCTCCAGCGCCGGAGCGCCCTCAACCTCGACCGACAGCACAACTACCTCACCACGCCCGGGTGGGCCCGCACTCGGGCAGCCTCGCTGGGCCGCGATAACCAGCGCCCCAGCCTCGACACCGCGCATCGCCGGGAAGTAGTCCATATACGCATCCTCTATCAGCCGCACCGGGTCTTCCCAGCGCCCCTCAGCATACCGCCGCCCACAGAGGATGCCTGACACCTGCGTCGTCGAGCCGTCGTGCGGCTCCTTGCGCTCCCACAGCAGCCAGACTCCGCCCCGGTCATCCGGCACAATGTACGGCCTCCGCCGCCGCCCCTCATAGCCCCACACACCGGCCTTCGGCTGCAGACCGTAGCGAAGGTCCGCAACGATTTCACGAACCCACTCCCCGTTCTCCAGGCGCGCGCACTCTATCTCATTGAACTGGTCTATCACCCCGTCCGCATTCTCGACATCCCCGCTCCGTATCCATGCCACCCAGGGGGTGTTATCCGCAGCGACGCAGACCGCCGGGAACAGCAGCGACACGCCCTCGCCGTGAAAATCGTGATACTCCCCGGTATTGAGAAACAGGCACTCGATATCGAAGTAGGGGTCTCTGGGGTCCTCGCGCAACTTGTCCATGGCGCTCAGCCAGCGGTCTCCTTCGAGCACGGCCCGGTACGATACTCCCTGCGGCTCGAGCGACCAGGGCCTCCCGATCGGCTGCACCATACCGTCGCGCGTGAGGCTGAAGGTGAGCTGCCCCTCGTCATGGCGATTCCAGCCGAACAGTATG
>JAUWOG010000388.1 GCA_030612305.1 Armatimonadota bacterium
AGTCCTGGAAGCCAAATGTGACACCGTACTGGGCCCCATTGTCACCGTTCTGGTGGTTGACTGCGAGCGCGACGATGGTGAGCTTGGGAGCCAGAGAGCGGAAGTCCGCCACCGGAGAGAGGAACATGCGGCTGAGGTTGACGCGGAAGGGCATCGTGGCATGGCGGTCGCCCTCCTTCCAGTACTCGAGCTCGAGTGTCTGCTCGCCGGTGAGGAGCGCCTCGAAGTGATCGAGGACGAGCACGAGCATCTCCACAGTATTCTCCGGCGGGGCCACTTGTACGACGATGATATAGCCGAGTTGGTCATCAAGGGCAACGAAGAGTATGTTGAGCAGGTCAGTGGGGTCGTCGGGTATGGAGTTGAGGGCAGCTTTGGCACGCGCGATGGCGTCGAGGTACCGTTCGCGGGCGGTGCCGAGTTCGGTGGCGCCATTGGGTTTGATGGTTCCGAAGGGCTGCGGAGGGAAGTACTCGTTGGGAGTGAGGAAGCCGTCCTGGTTGGAGTCGAGGTCGTTGGGATCATCGGGCTGCGTCCAACCGTTCAGTTGGAGGTTGTAGGCCATTCCCTCGAGCAGCATGGCATAGAGGCTCTCAACGCCGGCAGCGAACATGTTGAAATCACAAGTGTACATCGTGAATATCGGACCGCCGACGGCACCGAGCGTCACGAGAGCATCAGCGCAGCCACAATCGCCGAACTTCGCCATCCGCTGAAAGACGCCGCCGTTGGGGTTGTAGAGGACCGGGAGCATGTAAGCGCGGAGTGCCGCTTCGAGCTGCGCGTCGGCGAGTTGACTGGTGTTGATGGGGCCGGCTTGCGCGGTGCCGGCATCACCAACGGCATTGGGGAAGATGTTCTTGTAGGCGGTGACAAGGCCACCGGGTCCCTGTGCGCTGGCGAGGGTGGCGAGAGATTGGAGGTCAAGGTTGGCGATCTCTTCGAAGATGTCAACGCCGACATCGGCGGCGACATCGTCAGCGGCGCGGGCCAGCATGAGCAGGCAGAGCCCGAGCTGGCAGGCAGCGTCATCGGGGTTGGCGTTGACCTTTGCGGTGAATTCAACCAGCTTGTCCCTGACTTCATCACTGGTTGCAGGCGGGGCGTTGAGCATTGCCCAGAGCTCTTGCGAGCAGTCGGAGTTCGCCGGGCTGGGTGTCGGGTTGAGCGACACCTCCGTGTCCACCGCGGCTTGGAGGATGGCGTCGGGAATTACCGGTGGAGGTGGCGGTCCGGCAGCACCCCCGTGGCAGCCGGCAATCAGTACGGGGACCGCCAGGACGGTCGCCAGGAGCAAGTACAGCCTCGTTCGTTTCATCAGATCCTCACCTCGTCACTTGATTTGGTACGGAAACGACGTTGCGCCAGACCCATATTGAACGCGCCCCTGCCAATCATTGCATCGCAGGAGCGGCTGCAAAGGAATCTGTTGCGCCATTGTTTCGCCAGAGCCCGGGCGAAGTCCTTCTCGTCGGCACATTTTCTTGCATCGGGCCTAGAAGATGGGAGGCAGTTCGGGCTCCTCAGTCTCCCACTGGATGATGCGGAAGACCTCCTCGACTGCCTGGAAGATGCACTCTTCAACGAACTCGATGGTCAGGTACTGCAGCTCGATGTGGGCGCCGGCGAGAGATGGGAGCATTGACTGGGCGACAGTGAGCCGCCAGCTATGGAGGTCCTCAAGCGCCAGCGGCTCGACGGTGAAGTGGATTTCTGCGGCGAGGAGGGCTTCCCTGAGTTCGGCGGCGACCTCGCGATGGTCGGCGTGGACTATCTCGTCGAGCTTGTCACATTCCGCGAGATAGGTCTTGCGGAGGTAGTCGGCCTCGCCGGAAGCGCCTCGAACGACACCGTCCCAGAGGTCCGGGATGTCGCGCTGGAGGTTGTGCCGCCAGATGTCGTCGGCGATGATATGAGAGAGCCAGCCGACCCAGAATTCGAGGCTGTCCGGGGGGCCGTCGGCAGCGGGCCGCAGGTAGCTGCCGAGGAAGTCTATGAGGCGGCGGCCGGGAGTGGTGCGGCTTCGGAAGTGCATGTCGCGATGGCCAATGTCGGCGACGATGCGGTGGGCATCAGGTGAGATCGCTCCGAGAGTCATCGCCGGCCGGCAGGTGAGCGGCCAGTCAAGCCGCTGCCTCAGACGCTCGACGACAAGCAGGTGCTGGAGTGGTGTCATGGCAGGTTCGGGGGCGAGTGGCCGACGTAGAGCAGCTTCGTCTCGCCCGCCTCCATCGTCAGTGTGACTTCATCGGTGGTGCGCTGGAGCAGCCGGCCGGTGAAGCAGTCATAGACGTCGGCCGGCTCGGCCAGGTAAACCTTGCGCTGCCCGGCGGTGGCGGCGCGAATCCCCACCAGGTCGGCACACGCATAGATGGCGTCTCCGGCATCGGCGTAGAGGTGGACGCCCGCATCGAGTGCGAGGTCGCGCAGGATGCTGGCCGGGATGTTCGGGGCCGCCGACCAGACGACTGTTCCCTGGTCCGAATGCACCTGGGCGAGGCCGCCGCGGCCGGTGCCGGCCAGGAACGCGAGGATGTCGGCCGGGCCGATAGTGCAGGCAAAGCGTGGCGCGAGGGCAGTGCGTGTCCCGTAAGTAGCCTCGGGCAGGACGACTTGCAGCGGGCCCTTCCCGCGCAGCCGGGCAATCGCGATGCCGGTGAGCTGCTTGGCGGTGCGGCCGCCGATAGTGCGGTCAATGGCACCGGCTGCATAGACGTAAACGGCGGTGGCCTGCGAGCGCGCGAGTTGGATATGGAGTGCGTCGCGGTCCTCGGCGTTGGCATGGAAGGCATTGAGGAAGACATACATCTTGTAGGTCGGCGTGCGGCCGTTGAGGAGGTCCTCTAAGAGCCAGACATCTACGGGAGCGCCGAGGAGTGCCAGTGCGCGGCGCTGTTCGTCAAGCAGCGGGCCGGTGAGGTCATTGGAGCAGACAGTGTAGGCGATGCTCTCAGGGTCGAGTATGACGGCGATCTGGGCGACCGGAGTCCGGTTTGCGGAGGCGGCAATGCGGGCAGCGGTGGCGAACTCGCGGCCAGCCATCCGTGTCGGCACGGTGAGTAGAGCGCCGCCACACAAAGCCTGCGCGAGCTTGTTGGCTATCCATCGGTCGGAGTAGTCACGCTGAACGTATGCGGGCCACTGGTAGATGAGCAGTTTGCCGTATGAAGAGACCGATGCCTCGACGGCGCCGAAGGTGGCCAGGTCCACGGTGTCGCTGGTCATGCCGATGGCCGGAGCGGCGAGGAAATCGAGATGCTCTGAAGCGAGGACGGCGTCGAGTGCGAGATGTCCCCCGTTCTGAAGGGCGTAGCGGTAGCGGGCCTGGTCGAAGAGGTGACCGTAGTTAGCGCCACAGAGTTTCGCGGGAGCCGCCTGCTTGACGACTGCCGCAAGCTCCGAGATGGTCTCGGCGACTATTGCGGAGGCGAAGAGATCATAGTCGGCCACCTTCTGGGCGATCGTCGGCTCCCTGAGGACGCCGAGACGTCTGTCGAGGCGCTGCTCGGGTGTGGGGATGCGCACCTGGTGCCAGCCGACGATCTCCATGCCGTCGGCCACTGCCTGGGGCGAGGGATTGCGCGGCGCACTCCATGCGACGCGGAGCGAGCCGAGGTCCCCGTAGCGGTCACGGAGCCACTTGCGGTAGGCCTCGTGCTGGGGAGTGCTGTAGTCGCTGAAGAGGTCGCGCGTCGCGGCGGGATACTGCCAGTTCCCCCACTCGCCGGAGCAGAGCAGGTAGCCGACAACAGCGCGGCCTGCGGGCAGGCCCTCGAGGTGCTGAATCAGCCCGGCGAGCGCGGCGGCCGCATCCTTGCGCCAC
>JAUWOG010000478.1 GCA_030612305.1 Armatimonadota bacterium
TCTGGAGCAGCGCCTGTTCGACAAATTCAAACTCCTTGCGTGGATTGCTAAAAGGCGGGTTCATCAGCGTTCGCGTGACAACCCGCTCGCTATCCTTCGGCGCGGTTTTCGCGTATCGCGCCGTGAGGCCATCATTGCCGACGTGCGAGACCAAGTGCTTCTGAAAGCAGTCGCCCTCAGTGATATTGAGTTTGCCATCCCCGCGAAAGATCATGTTCACAATGGCAAGGGCCACTACCTCTGGTTCCTGTTCGACCCCAAACAGTCCCGTCGCCTTGAAGCGATTCGTTTCGGCCTCTCCACAATCCCTCTTTACCCGGTCAAACGCAGCCACGAGAAAGCCGCCTGTCCCGCAGGTGGGATCATACACAATATCCCGATCCGTCACTCCAACCACGTCCACCGCGAAGTGCGTGATATGCCGCGGGGTCAGGACTATCCCGATTTCCTTTGCACCGTTGCCGTACTTCAGGAAAACCTCATAGAACTTCCCGAGGACATCAGTGCCGGAATTCATTGCGGAGCGGATATTGAGGCTGTTGAGCTCCTGAATTGTCTTGACAAGCGCCGTCTTGTACTTGATGTGGTTGTCTTCGGTGGGCGGAAGGTTCAGTTCAACGTAGGGGCTGAATTCCCCCTTCTCCTCTTTCTTCAACACTCGCAACGCCCTTGAATTGATCTCTGAAATCAGTATGCTGGGCGCAGCGTCAACATTCGGGGAGGTATCCTCAACGAGCGACAGCAGCAACGCAGCCATGACGCGAGCTCGGCTGCTCTTGTTGATTGCGCCTATGTGCAAAAGCTTGTTGATCTTCTCCGCCTTTGCCAAGAAGAGCTCTTCATCTACCGGTACATCTTGTATATCCGGCCCAAAATCAAGGACGGTGCGGGCGACCTCAGGTGATATGAGCGAAGAGATCGCCCTGCCGTTCATAGTGATGGGGACGAAACCATCCCCTATCCTGAAGAACGTCTCAACGATGTAACTCTGGTCCTCATTCCCAGCTACGCCAGAGACAAAGGCTGCCTGGATGGTCTGGCTCCGGTTGATTTTGTTCGCGTAATCTTTGGCCTCTTGCACCGCCTGTCTCAGCCCCGCGTGTTCCCTCTTGGCCTCGATCACCCAGAAAATAGAGTCCGTGATTTTGACTACGTTTTCGGGTCTATCAAGGCCGAGACAGGCCTTGATTTCAGGGTGGGACAGACACTCGTTCTGGGTGTATACCTGTCCTCCCCCCCGCTCAGGATTGCGCGTGTTCCCCCCTCTCTGCTTCAGGTCGTCCCTGATGAAGAGGTACGCGTCCACTTCGGTATTCTTAGACTTGCTTGCCATGTGTTTGCCTTTTCGAGGGCAGAGTGGGATGGTCAGGCCTTGCCGACCACATCACGATACGTCAATTGCCCGACATCATCAACCTGTTCGCCACCAACCGGCGTACACCTGCAAGTTGCAAGAAACATCTTGATATACTATAATATTGTCCACCACATTCTAAAGGAGGTAGTTGTCATGGCGTATAGTCCAGGCGATAAGGCTCCAGAGACAGGTCGTTACAAGTGTTCCGGTTGTGGCAATACAATCATCGTCAACAAGGGCGAAACGTTGCCACCGTGCTCAAAGTGTAAGAAGGCCGGTATCAAGTGGACACTAGTGGCGATCCTTACCTAGCGCAGAATCATCCTGTGTGCCGATCTGCTCAACCCAGCTTCTCCATCCAGCGCTTCTCGATGGCCGCCAGCTCGGCGTCGGTGTCCTCGTCAATGAGCATCTCGGCATCAGACGCCAGGATTTCCTCTACCTTCGCCTCTGCCGCCTCGGTCATGCTCAAGCTGCCGGCTTCTTCCCAGCGCTCGCGCCCGCCGGTATAGGCAAGCTGCGGCTCGACAAGCTCCCGGAAGTGTGCCAGCGTGTGGTCGCAGCCGAGGTACTGTGCTTCGGTCCCCATCTCCATGATCACATCACGGGCGATGGTTTCCTCGTTGACTTCGATGCCGGCGGCGATCCGACTCCCCATGCGCGCCAGCTCATCGTCTATGACCAGTTGCGCCGCCGACATCACGCGCGTGGACTCCAGATTCCCCGCCCCCCAGATGATATTCACCCCGCCGATTGCATGTATCAGCCCCGTCAGCACGCTCTCATAGGACGCCTGCGCATCAGTCATCATGCTCTCGGAGCTTGCCCACGACGCACTGGGCATACCGTGGAAGCGGGCCAGTTGCGCCCCGGCCGCCTGGATCAGCGTACATTCGGGGCTGGCGGTCCGCGTGATCGCCGTCTTCATATCCATCGTGTGCGCGAAGCCAACATTGAAGATGAGCGGCCGCCCCGGCTCCAGCAGCCGCGCAATGACGACTCCCGCCAGCGCCTCGGCATTACCTATCGTCAGCGCACCCGCGGGCGTCACTGGCCCCGTCGCGCCTGCCACCGGCTCCGAATTGACCATCATCGGCAGCCCGTAGCCGGAGCTGTACCGGAACGCGTCCAGCCCCATCGCCGACCAGCGCAGCGGGCTCACCGCCGTGAAGCCGAAGCTGACCAGCGGCCTCTCGGCGAGGCTCTCGCCGCCCGCCAGCACCTCTGCCATCTCTCGCATCGCCACCGTGTCTTCGGGCGTGTAGATGCAGGGGCGGATATGCTTGGTCGTGTGCTGGGCGATGACGCGGGCACCGACGAAACCCCGGCTGTACGCGGGGTAATCGGCAAGCGAGGGGCCGACCATCGCATGGATCATGTCCAGCTCCTGCGCGACGCGGCACAGACTCATGAAGTCGGCTTTCTCGATGGGGCGGATGGTCTTGCCCTCGGCGAGATTCAGTGCATTGCCGGTCCAATACAGCGGAGCACTGCCCGGCCCTATCTTCGCCACTGAACCATCCAGCGAAGCCAGCCGCACGCTCTCCGGAGACTCCGCCACACACTCGGCCACAAGCTCGCGTGGTATCCGGATCGAGTCTGCGTTTTGCCCTTCGCTGCAGCCGTTCTCGACCAGCAGTTTGCGCGCCCATTCGCTCTCGAACATGACGCCCGTATCCGCGAGAACCTGCAGGCTGGCCTCATTTATCTGCTCGACTTCGTTCTCCGTCAACCAGTCCATTCCTTCACCTCACCACTGTACGATGCGTGCAGCAGCACCCTTCCACCGGCGCGGCACAGGCACCTTCCTCTCGGCGCTGGTGGGGGGAATGCCGGCGACTGCGACCCGAGGCAGTAGACAAACGAGGATATTCGGAGCACACTGAGG
>JAUWOG010000142.1 GCA_030612305.1 Armatimonadota bacterium
GCACCGCGCGCCTTATCTGCAAGCCCGGCATGGAACTCCACGTTCTGCGCCGTGAACTCCACAAGCCCTTGCGCCTTCCCCAGGTAATGCCCGCTCTCTCTGGTCAGGAGCAGCGCCAGCTCCTCGACATTCTCTCTTATGCCCGCAGCGATTTTCAGCAACCATCTTCCCCGCTCTTCGGGCGCAGTATCTCGCCACGCCGGGAAAGCCTGCTTCGCCGCCGCCACTGCCGCCGCGATGTCCTCGGCATTACCTCGCGGCACCGTCCCAATCACCTCGCCCGTAGCCGGATTCTCCGACTCGGTACGCTCCCCGGAACTGCTCTCGACCCAGTCGCCCCCTACATACATCAGTTCATCTGCGCTCATGTCATCATCGCCTCTCGTTTGTCAGCCTGCCTCCCTTTTCCCGCCTCGCCCGTCAATACCTGCCACTCCCCCGCCCATCGGCAGGAGAAGTAGCAGACCGCGTCGAACGAACAGGCAGTTGTTGCTAAACACTGCGACGCCTTTGCAGTATCTCGAACCAGTGCAACCCAGTACACTGTTACTCGTGATTTTCTCAGTTTGAGGATCCGCGGGACGACTCGGGCTGGGAGCTGAGAATTGAGAACGCTCCAGCGTTCTCAATTCCCACCTGCGCGTGGCAAACGACGCCACGCTCAGGCCGAGCCACCCATTCATAAGTAGTGTGGGACCCAAGACGCACGGGGCAGGCTCAAACGCATCTACCCTGTGATTCAGGAGTAACAGAGCACTAGTTGACCCGGACAAGCTGCATTCATAGGGAGAGATCGGCATGGCCCTTGATATTGAGATCTGCGCACATCCGTGGGCCTACGCGGCCCGGCAGCCGGACTATGACATCAGGCCTGTGCTGGAAGACATCTTTGCGGAACTCAAGGCCGCAGGCTTCGACGGTGTCGAGCTCATGCACACGGCACTGCAGACCGAGGCGGACTTGCAGAGGGCCGCGGAGCTCTCAGCAGACTATGAGCTGCCGGTCATAGGTGCATCATTTGGCGGCTCGATGTGGGATCGCCAGGCTCACGCCGAGCTCTTGGATCATGCCGAGTTCCTGCTGCCGGCGCTGGAGCAGCTCGGCGCGGGTCTGCTCGGCGTCTCCACCGGCGGGAACCCGGACGGCAGGAAGACTGCCGCACAACTCGACACCCAGGCTGAGCTATTGAGCCGGCTCATTGATTTGGGCGCCGCCCACGGCATCACCATCAATCTCCACAATCATACCTACGAAGTCGAAGACGGCGAGTATGAGCTGACAGAGAACCTCAAGCGCATCCCTGAAC
This sequence comes from Armatimonadota bacterium, assembly GCA_030612305.1. Classification (GTDB taxonomy): domain Bacteria; phylum Armatimonadota; class Zipacnadia; order Zipacnadales; family UBA11051; genus UBA11051. Next base: position 1,307 of record JAUWOG010000142.1, read on the forward strand.
TCAAACTCGGGCCGGACCTCAACTGGCTCCGCCGCGCCGGTGTCGAGCCGCTTGATTTCCTGCGCCGACATGCCGACCGCATAGTCTATCTCCACCTCCGCTATCAGCAAGGCGACCGTTGGGTCGAGGCTCTCGGCGACGGCGATGAAGATTACGTGCAGCTTGGCCGCGTCCTGAGCGAAATCGGCTTCGGCGGCAAGGCGGCCATCGAGTTGGCGCACGAGCCTGACACCGTCTTCACTCGCTCGATGGGCGAGAATTTCGGACTGAGTTGCCGGAACCTGCGTGCCGCCTTCGCGCAAGTATGAATGAGCAGGGAGACGACGAAATGAAAAACGATACCGTGCAGATTGCCATGCTAGGTTCGGGTTTTGTGGCGGAGTTCTACATGCAGGGCCTCGACAACGTGAATCACCAGCAGGTCGCGGTCAATTACTCCCGCACGGCGGCTCGTGCCGAAAAGCTCGGCCATAAGTGGGCGATACCGGAGCCATCCACCGACCTGGAGGCCGTGATTGAGCGCGACGATATTGACCTCTACCTCATCGCGCTGCCCAACTTCCTGCACGAGGAAGTCGCCATAATGCTGGCAGCGGCGGGCAAGGCGATGGTCTGTACCAAGCCTCTGGCGCGCACCGCACAAGAAGCCAAACGCATGTTGGAGGCGGTCGAGCAAGCCGGCGTATTCAATGGCTACGCCGAGACCGAAGTGTTCTCTCCGGCCGTCGTCAAGGCTCGCGAGCAGATTGAGGCCGGCGCCATCGGCGAGGTGTTGTGGGTGCGCTCGCGCGAGGCTCACGGCGGCCCACATGCCGACCACTTCTGGGATCCTGACCTCACCGGCGGTGGCGCACTCAACGATATGGGCTGTCACTGCATCGAGGCGGCGCGTTACTTCTTCGGCAAGGGAAACAAGGTCAAGCGCGTGATGGCCTGGGGCGCGACGCTCAGCCATGCCGACCGTACGTCCGCCGAGGACAACGCTCTGATGATTATGGAGTTCGACAATGGCTGTGTCGCTCACGCAGAGCTTTCCTGGTCGGCACGTGGCGGCCTCGATTTGCGCAATGAGGTCCACGGTTCCGAAGGCTGCATCTTCACCGATGTAACCCGCTCCACGCCGATCACCACCTTCTCTCTCCACGGCACCGGCTATCTCGTCGAGAAGGCCGAAGTGGACACGGGCTGGACCGTTCCCTTGCCGGAGGAGGCCTTCGTGTATGGCTATCAGGCGGAGATGAAGCACTTTGTCGAGTGCATTCGCACCGGCCAGAACCCGCGCGAGGATTTCCATGACGGCTGGGTAGTGAATCTGCTGATGGAGGCAGCCTACAAGTCAATGCGCGAGGGCGTCTGGGTGAGCGTGGACTACTAGGCCCGAATAATTCACCAACGCATAGTTCGGCGGAGTCTCCGTCATCACAACCCGTGCGGAACTCATGCTTCGAGCCTGGCACAGACCGAGAGATGAGTCGCCGCCGCTTCTCCACGGAGACTATCCAGCAGTCTCTCTAGCCCACAAGACATCCCCTCGTTCATTCCCGGCCAAATCCGCACGACCATTCAATGCGAACGTGCAGGATATCGCCTGCAGCGTGGCGAACTGAGGCAAGTTGCCCTCAGGCCTTGATCCCAAATGGGGTGAATGAGAAATGACTACTTCCACACAGATACTGCTACTGTTGCTATGCTTGCCGCTCGCTGCGGGGGCCCAGTACTCACGCCCTGACCACGAGCCTCTGCCAGCCGACATCGGGCAGACATGGGTCGAGATTGAGGGCGACATCTATGGCGCGAAGCCGAGTGAGCTGGGGCCCATCGGCGGCGGAGTCGGCTATCAGCGCATACTCACTGATGGCGACTACCGCGTCTCCACAGCCAACGAACTCATTGCGGCCCTCAAGCAGGTGAAGTCCGGCGAGGTCATCTACGTCGAGCCGGGCTCCCACATTGACTGCTCGACGCTCATCTTCGCCGAGAAGCTGGTACTGGAGATACCCGAAGGCGTTACACTTGCCAGCAACCGCGGACACGAGGGCTCAAGCGGCGCGATGATCTCCAGCGACGCCTTTGCCACCAGGCCCTTCATCAGAACGCTCGGACCGAACGTGCGCATCACCGGACTCTGGATTCGCGGCCCGGACCCCAAGCGCAGAAGTGCCCATGCCGGGCGCTCCTTCAAAGCTGAACGCGGCGACAGCAAGGTCCAGCACGAGTACTACTACAGGTTCCCGGTCTCCGAAGGCATCTATTCCAAGTTCTCCGGGCTCGAAGTGGACAACTGCCAGGTCTCCGGCTGGAGCCACGCCGGCGTCCACCTCTGGGACGGACACGACCATCACATTCATCACAACTACATCCACCACAACCAGATGAACGGTCTCGGCTACGGTGTCTGCCACGGGTACGGCGAGGAAGCTGTTTCGCTGATCGAGTATAACATCTTCGACTACAACCGCCACTCCATCGCCGGCACCGGCAAGCCCGGCAACGCCTACGAGGCAGCCAACAACGTCGAGCTGGGCGTCTCGCTGAGTCACAACTTCGACATGCACGGCGGAAGCGACCGCCGCGACGGCACCAGCATCGCCGGCCACTGGATGAAGGTCCATCACAATACCTTCCGTGGCCCCAGCGTCCGCGCAATTGCCATCCGTGGAATACCTCGTGAGCAGGCAGACATCCACAACCATTGGTTCTACCATACCGGGGCCGGCAAGCTCGTCATCATGCCCTGGCCGACGGGCGGCGACACCCACGTTGACTCCCGCAACAACGCCTATGGCCGGCAGGAACCCATAGTCTGGGATGCCGCCTACCAGGCCCATGAGTACCAGAGGGCCCTTGATGCCGGAATTGACCTGTACAGGCAACGCAATTACACCCAGGCAAGGGCGCATTTCGACCAGGCGCTCCTGCTCGCGACCCGAGGCACCGAGCGCTCCAGGGCGCAACTCCACATCGCACACTGTCACTACAAGCAAGGCCTCTTCGCCGTCGCACGCACGCAATTCGAGACCATCATGCGCGCGCGGGAGGCTCTCCCGGACGACAGAGTCGCCGCCCGCAAGCGCCTCAGACAGATACGCGAGTTCGCCCCCGCCAGAGCCCCCCGCCAGTGGACCCTCGCTTTCAGCGACGATTTCGAGCGCGACGAGCTCGGCGACGACTGGAAGACAATTGGTGGCGAGTGGCGCGTAGAAGACGGCAAGCTTGTCTGCGGCAATGCCTACTCCGAGATCGTCATCAACAAGGCATTCTCCGGCTGCCAGCGTATCGAATTCGAGGCCCTGACCAGCGCCGAGATACCATGCGACTTCAGCCCGGTCATCCACAGCGGCGGCAAAGGCAGCAGAGGCTTCGAGGGCGGCTACCTGCTCCAGTTCGGCGGCTCCGGAAACACCCTCAATCGCATCCTCCGCGCCAATCAACCACTCGAAGACAGGAGCGCCGACCGCTTCATCGTGCCCGGCCACGTTCATAACATCATCGCCGAACTCGACGGCTACATCGTCCGCCTGACGGTGGATGGCCACACAATTGTCGAGGGCCACGATCCGGAGCCACTCGTGGGTCCGGGCCATGAGATTGCAGGGCTCTACGTGTACCGCGAGACCTTCATAGACAATCTCAGAGTGTACACATACGAGCCCGACTAGCTCCGCGCAACATGGTGACAGCGCCTGTAGCGCGTGGAGTTTGCCAAGCAAGCCCCACATGAAGGGAGCGTCTCCGTATGAGGATAGTTTGCTATTGCGTGGTGGTGCTGGTCTTGCTGACGGTCTCCACTTCCATCGGACTGGCACAGGGGGCCGAAGAAACGTACGGCTGTGAAGCTAACCCCACCGGAAACCCGATAGGCGGCGGTGAGGGCTACAGCGACATCTTCACTAAGGGCGACTTTGTCGCGAGCACGAAGGACGAGCTGCTGGATGCCCTCAAGCAGGCGAAGGCAGGGCAGGTCGTATTCGTGCCCGATGGCGTGGAGATAGACCTGACGGGGATGAAAAACATCAGCATACCGGAGGGAGTGACGCTGGCCGGAACGCGTGGGCTGGATGGCTCGAAGGGAGCGCGCATCTTCACGACGAGCCGGACCACGTTCATGCTCATGCAAACCGGTGGCGATGATGTCCGTGTGACCGGGCTGCGGTTCGAGGGGGCGTATGGCGGGACGGATCAGACGGCGTTCAACAACAACTTCCTCTACACGAGGAACTATGGACTTGAAGTTGACAACTGCGAGATATACAACTTCAACTATCGTGGCGTATCCGCCGGGCCAGGGGCTTTCAATGTCCGTATCCACCACAACTACATCCACCACATCCAGCGCAGTGGTCTCGGTTATGGGGTGCGGGTAGATAGCTGCGCGGTCGCGATAATCGCCAACAAGTTCGACTACTGTCGCCACCACATCGCTTCCGGTGGGACGCCGGGCTCCAGCTACGAGGCGGCCTGGAATCTCATCCTTCCCCACGCCACGAGTTCCCACTTCGACATGCACGGCGGACGCGACCGGGGTGACAGTACGGACATCGCCGGCGACTGGATGCACATTCATCACAACACCTTCCAGAGTCCCCAGCGCCATGTGGGGATTCGAGGGGTGCCCTCAGACTACGCAGATATCCACCACAACTGGTTCGGCAACCCGCCGGAGAAGGCCGTCTATTCGGTGGGCAACACCATAGTCTATCGCAACATCCACGGCCCGGAGAGAGCGCTCCAGGTGCATGACTGCCAGGAGGCCCTTGATGCCGGCATGGCACTATACGGGGCAGGTGACTACGCCAAAGCAAGGGCGTACTTTGTCCAGGCGCTGGTCCTCGCGGAGACAGACACCGAGCGCTCCACAGCGCAGCTCCACATCGCAGACTGTTACTTCGAGCAGGGGCTCTTTGGCGTCGCCCGGACGCAATTCGAGACCATCAATGAGACGCGGGAGGCTGCACCGGAAGACAGAGCCGCTGCGCGAAAGCGCATCAGACAGATAGACGAGGCCGCCCCCGCCGCATCCCCCCGCCAATGGACCCTCGGTTTCAGCGCCGATTTCGAGCGTGACGAACTCGGCGACGACTGGAAGGTAATTGGTGGCCAGTGGCGTATCAGCGCCGGCAAGCTCGTCTGCG
>JAUWOG010000095.1 GCA_030612305.1 Armatimonadota bacterium
CAGATGCTGCATGAGGAGGGCTGTGGCGTCTCCTGTCACGGGATGACCCACGCGGCCATCGGTGAGGACAATGCGCGGTATGAGGGGGTGGAGGCGAAGAGGGCTCTGGAGGCTGCTATCGGGCTGCCCATCAGCATCTTCTGCGTGCCGGGGAACAATGACTCGTATCCGGCGAGCCGGGCCGTTGCCGAAGAAGCTGGATACCAGGCGGTCATGACCATCTATGACGACATCAACACGCCGGACTGTGACCTGATGCGGCTGTGCCGGGTGCCTCTGCACACCGAGTACCCGCCGCCGTTCTATTCGGCCTACGATCCGTACAAGCGGCTGCACCAGGCCGTTGATGCGGGAGGTTGGGTGATAGACTACTGCCACTGCCCGATGCCGGACGAGCCGGTGCATCGGTGGAAGGATTGCACTACCGCTGAGCTTGCGAAGCGCTTTGAGACAGTGCTGCGCCTCGGCGGCGATGAGGTATGGCTGGCAGAGCCAAATGAGGTCGTGGAATACTTGATAGCGACGCGGGATTCAGAGTAGCTTATGTATCTCGACCGTTGCTTCGGCGACTTTGTCGTCGGCCTGCTCCCAGGTGTCGGCTTCAGCGATGATGCGGATGATCGGCTCGGTATTGGAGGGGCGTATGTGGAGCCATGAGCCGTCGTCCCAGAGCACCTTGATGCCCTCGGTGAGGTCGAGCTCGGCGTCAGCGTAGAACTCGCGGAGGCCGAGCAGGACGGGCTGGACGTGCGAGGCCGAACATTCCATCCTGGTCTTACGCATCTGTGAGGGCTGCATGGTGTCGGCCCATTGTGTGACAGTGCCGCCTCGCCGCGCCAGGCCCTGGAGAATCAGGGCTATGCCGGCAATACTGTCGCGACAGTACTGCACCGGCGTCCAGATTACCCCGCCATTGCCCTCCCCACCCATCCCCGAGTTGTGAGCCTGCATCTGGCGGACGACGTTGACCTCCCCCACCTTCGAGCGGATGACGCTCTTGCCGTGGCGCTTCGCCACGTCGTCTATCATCCGCGAGGTGGACAGGTTCGTCACGAAGGGACCCTCCACTGTATCTGCAATCGCGTCACACGCGAAGGCAAGGGTGAATTCCTCGCTGATCGCCTTTCCCTCTTCGGAGACAATCGCGAGTCTGTCGGCGTCGGCGTCGTGAGCGAAGCCGATGTCCGCGCCGTGTTCCCTGACGGCCTCCTCGAGCTGCCAGAGGTTTTCGGGGATCGGCTCGGGGGAGTGTGGGAAGATGCCGTCGGGAGTATCGTTTATGGCGAGCACCTCGCAGCCGAGCGCCTCGAGAAACTGCTCGGAGAAGACGCAGGCAGCGCCATTGACGCAGTCCACGACGACCTTGAGGCCGGCTTCGCTGATGACCTCGCGATCCGTCAATCCCAGCACAGCGTCCATGTGCCGCGCGACGGCGGTGTCGTCGCATGTGACGCTCCCCATCTCATCACCGGGCGCGAGGGAGAAGTTGCCCTGATAATAGACGCTGAGGAGTTCTTCCATCTGGTGCGGGTGGAGAATGACGCCATCGCCTCGGATAAACTTGAGCGCGTTCCACTGCTGTGGGTTGTGACTCGCGGTGATGACGACTCCTCCGTCGGCGAGGGTGTCTCTGACTGCCATCTGGACAGTCGGGACCGGGGCGATACCGACATCCACAACATTGCAGCCGGTGGCGAGCAGGCCGCCGATGACGGCAGTCTGGACCATCTCTCCGGAGGGCCGGGTGTCCCGCCCGATGACGACGGTGCCGCCCTTGACGTAGGTGCCGAAGGCCTGAGCGAAGCCGATGAGAAGCTGCGGAGTAAGTGAATCACCGACGACTCCGCGCACGCCGGATATTCCCGTCTTGAGTGTTCGCACGATATCCATGATAGTCTCCGTTTGGTTGCGGCTGCTGCCCGGCATGTGGCGGCGCTACATCAGTACTCTGACTTCATTGGTGTAGTGTCGCGCCAGGGCCTCGGCTTGCTGCGCCTCCCTGGCTTCAGTGATGACACGGATGAGCGGCTCTGTGGCCGAGACGCGAATGTGCACCCACTGGTCAGCGTCTCCGTACTTGATGCCGTCTGTGAGGTCCTCGTATTCGGCCCACGCGGGCTTGCCCTGCCGGCGCAGACCTTCGAGCACGCTGAATGCCATCTCAATCGGGCAGGCGGTGGTTTCCTTGCACATGTGGTAGGCAGGGATCTCGCTGATGAGTTCGCCGATGGACTTGCCGGATTCTGAGATCAGCTGGAGGATATGGGCCATGGCGGCCATGGAGTCATGGGCGTAATGGAGCCGCGGGAAGACGACGCCGCCACTGCCCTCGCCGGCGACGGCGGCGGAGTAGTTGCGCGCGGCCTCGGCTATGTATGCCTGGCCGATGTGGACGCGGATGGTGTCGCGGCCGTGCCTCCGCGCGATGTCATCCACCGCCTGGGTGGTGGAGAGATTGGTGACGACAGGGCCCGGATCGCCACGGAGGAAGATCATCTCCGCGGCGAGGCAGAGCGTCATTTCCTCACCCGGCGCTGAACCATCAGCACAGACGATGGCGAGCCGGTCGCCGTCGGCGTCAAAGGCAAAGCCCACGTCGGCGGTGGCGGCAGTGGTGAGCGCCTGGAGCTGACCGAGATTCTGCCGACTCGGTTCCGGAGGGTGCGGGAACGGCTGCGTCATCTCGGTGTTCATCGCCACGACGTCGAGCCCGAACTGTTCGAGCAGGCGGGGCCCGTACTCCGAGCAGGCACCGTTGGTACAGTCAACAGCCACACGCAGGCCGCTCTTTGAGATGGCCTCGAGGTCAACCTCGCCGCATATCGCCTCCAGGTGGCGATCGGCGGCGTTGTCGTCGCTGCGGACGGGCTGGAGGAAGTCCCAGGTTGCCTTGATGAACTCGCCCTGGTGGTAGATATCGAGCAGGTCGGCGGCTTCGGCGGGATTGAGAAACATCCCGTCGCCACGCACGGACTTGAGCGCGTTCCACTGCTCGGGGTTGTGGCCGGCAGTGAGGGCCAGGCCGCCGACGGCGTCTGATTCCCTGACCGCAAGCTGGAGGGAGGCGGTGGGACAGATGCCGAGGTCTGTGACCTGACATCCGGCGGCGATGAGGCCCGTCAGAGCGCAGTTGAGCACCATTTCTCCGGAGGGACGGGTGTCGCGACTCACGAGGACTTCTCCGCCTTCGAGGTAGGTTGCCAGTGCCGAGGAGTAGCGCACGATGAGGTCGGGTGTCAGACTCTCGCCGACGACGCCGCGCACGCCTCCGATGGTAATCCGCAGTGAACTCATGACAGCCGCTCCTGGTCGGGTTCGGCCCAGCGACGAATGGCGGGCACCGAGCGTTCAGGCGTCGGTGGTCGCATGGGCTCCCTTGCTTATGTTGACAATGAAAGCTTCGCCGCCGGCTCTGTCTATCGCCTCTTTGACCTCCTGCTGCCTGCCCGGGGCGTATGCGAACATGCAGCCGCCCCCGCCGGAGCCGTTGAGCTTGCCGCCAAGGGCGCCGGCCTCCATCGCAGCATCAATGAGCTCGTCGAGGCGCGGGTGAGATACGCCGACGCCGTCCCGAAGCTGTACCTGGTGGTCATGGAGCATCTGCCCGAGGCGCTCGTGATCCAGCTCATCGGCCAGCAGCAACTCCTTGCCTCCCTGGCAGAGATCGCGGTTGATGAGATTTGCCCGCACGCGTCTGGCTACCTCGGGCTTCATCTCGGCGAAGTGCGGCTCGGCCTGCTCGAATGGCGTAGTCCAGATGGAGAAGCCGGGGATGCGCTGGCGGAGAATCTCAAAGCCGGCGTTGGTGGCAGTCCGTGACTCGGCGATGATGGCGTTGTTGTTCTTGCGCACGCCGGTGTTCCCGAGCACGAAGCCCTCCAGATGGGTGGGGATTCTCTGCACCGTAATCGGCTCGCGACAATCAATGAAGATGAGCCCGCCGAGCGCAGAGGCGTAGTGATCCATCATGCCGCCGGGGGCGTTGAATTCCAGCACTTCGGCCTGATAGGCAAGCCGCGCGATAGCCTCGGGGTCGGACTGCGCGTAGTGGTCCTGACTCGTCAGGAGGAACTGCACCCATGCCACCATCAGCGCCGAGGAACTCGAGGTGCCGGCGTTGATGGGGATGTTACCGTGTATGACACAGTCGTAGCCCGTGTTGATGTCGCAACCGCAGCGCCTGACTACGTTGGTGCCGGCGCGGATGAAATCCAGGTCGAAGCGATACTCGAGGTCCTCCGAGGCGTCGAAGAGATCGCTTTCGCCGATGTTGGGCATGCGCACGTGAAACCAGGTATCTCGTCGCGGCGTGCCGGAGACCGTTATGTGCAGACCAATAGGTGCCGCAATGACGGCGAGGCCGAGGAAGTCCTGATGTTCGCCGAAGAGGCAGATGCGACCCGGCGCTTTGGCTGTTGTTTTTGCGGGCAATTTGTCCCTCCGCGCTGCAGTTGCATACCCAGATTAGTCTATGCGGCAAGGGCGAGGCTGTCAAGCGGTGCAAGCTGGGCGGTGCAAGTTGGGCCTCGCCCAGCTTGGGGGATGCTGCCCATCCCGTCGGAGTTTCGGGAGTTCGGCGGAATCTCCGATTCCGCATGCGGAACTCATGCAAACTCCACGGGGGGTGTGAGTTGCGGAAGAGAAAGGCGCGGAGCAGAGCTGTCAGCAGGTAGGTCGGCCCCTGATGGCCTGGTGGTAGTGCTGAAGAGGCCGGGATTCGATGCGGCCCCCGTGGAGCACTTCAAGGGCGAGCCCGGCGACCATTGCGCCGGACATCGTCGTAATGCACGGGACGTTGTAAAGGACGGCTTCGCGACGGATTGCGAGCTGATCTTCGCGGGGCTCCTCTCCCGCCGTGGGAGTGTTGATGATGAGGTTGATGCGCCCGTCGCGAATCAGGTCAACGGCGTTGCGGCCGCCGGATGGATCGGAAAGACGCGAAATCTCCTCGGTCTTCACACCGCACCGGCTGAAGACCTGCGCCGTGCCCTTGGTGGCGACGATGTCGAAGCCGAGTTCGTCGAGGCGCTTGGCAAGGAATATCGCATCCCGCTTGTCGCGGTTGCGGACGGATATGAACACCGTACCGCGGTCGGGCAGGTCGTGGCCGGCGGCGATGTAGGCCTTGGCAAAGGCAGCGCCGAAGTGCTGGTCTATGCCCATGACCTCGCCGGTGGATTTCATCTCGGGGCCGAGCAGTGTGTCAACGCCGGCGAACTTGGAAAAGGGGAAAACCGGGACTTTGACGGCCATGTGCGGAGGCTGGATTTCCTCAGTGAAGCCGAGTTCCTCAAGCGACTTGCCGACCATGACGCGGGCGGCGATCTTCGCGAGCGGCACGCCGATAGCCTTGGACACAAAGGGCACGGTGCGGGAGGCGCGTGGATTGACTTCCAGGACGTAGAGCTGTTCGTTGCGGATGGCGTACTGGATATTGAGCAGTCCGCGGACCTGGAGTTCGAGGGCGATGTCTCGAGTCTGCTCGCGAATCTGATCGAGTTCGCTCTCGGCAAGGGAGAATGCGGGGAGCACACATGCGGAGTCGCCGGAATGGATGCCGGCTTCTTCGATATGCTCCATGATTCCGCCGATGACGCAGCGCTCGCCGTCGGCGACGGCATCCACGTCAACTTCAACGGCATTTTCGAGGAACTTGTCAATGAGGACGGGGTGCTGTGCTGAAGCTTTGACCGCCTCTGCCATGTACGCCTCAAGGGTGCGGTCGCCGTACACGATCTGCATGGCGCGTCCCCCGAGGACGTATGAGGGGCGGACGACAACAGGATAGCCAATAGCATGTGCAGCGGCAGTGGCTTCGCGCAGGTTCGTGGCAATACCGCTCTCAGACTGTCGGTAGCCGAGATCATCGAGGAGCTTCTTGAAGCGCTCGCGGTCTTCGGCGCGGTCTATGCTGTCACAGGAAGTGCCGAGTATGGGCACGTTGTGTTCGGCGAGCGGCCTTGCGAGATTGAGCGGAGTCTGGCCCCCGAACTGCATGATGACGCCGTACGGCTTCTCGATGTCGCAGATATTGAGCACGTCTTCGACAGTGAGCGGCTCGAAGTAGAGCTTGTCGGAAGTATCGTAGTCGGTGGAGACAGTCTCAGGGTTGGAATTGACCATGATCGTCTCGTATCCGTCTTCGCTGAGTGCGAAGGCGGCATGAACGCAGCAGTAGTCGAACTCGATGCCCTGGCCGATGCGATTAGGGCCGGCACCGAGGATGATGACCTTCTTGGCATCTGTGGGGCGGTGTTCGTTTTCCGTCTCGTAGGTCAAGTAGTAGTAGGGGGTGAATGCTTCGAACTCGGCGGCACAGGTGTCCACGAGCTTGACCACGGGCGTGATGCCGAGGGCAATGCGTGCCTGTCGCACCTCGGCATCATCGGTTTTGGTGAGGACTGCTATCTGGCGGTCGGAGAAGCCGTCGCGTTTGGCGCGGCGCATGAGATCGCTGGGCAGCGGTGAGCCGGCGGCCCTGGCCTCCGGATCAACGGCCGCTGCGGGGTCGCGGTAGGCAGCGATCTCATCCTGCATCTCGATGATCTGGCGAAGCTGGTGGAGGAACCAGGGGTCAATGCCGGTGATGGCCCGGAGCTGTTTGATGGTGATGCCGGCGCGCATTGCACTGCGGAGCTGGAAGAGGCGGTCGGGGTGTGGTAGCTGGAGTTCCTGGGCGAGCTCGTCGGCGGGCATCCGGTCGTAGTGGGAGCCCTCGCCGTCAGCGCCAAGCCCGAAGCGGCCGATCTCGAGGCTGCGGATGCACTTCTGCAGTGATTCCTTGAAGGTGCGACCGATTGCCATCGCTTCGCCCACGGACTTCATCTGCGTCATGAGAGTGGGGTCGGCGGTGGGGAATTTCTCGAAGGCCCAGCGGGGTATCTTGGTCACCACGTAGTCTATGGTCGGTTCGAAGCAGGCCGGTGTCTCGCGGGTGATGTCGTTTGGCAGCTCATCGAGGGTGTATCCGACCGCGAGCTTGGCGGCGAACTTGGCAATCGGGAAGCCGGTGGCTTTGGACGCAAGGGCTGAGGACCGGGAGACGCGAGGGTTCATCTCGATGACGACCATGCGGCCGTTTTCGGGGTTGATAGCGAACTGGATATTGGAGCCGCCGGTGTCAACACCGATCTCGCGCATCACGGTGATCGCTTGGTCGCGCATCAGCTGGTACTCGCGGTCCGTGAGCGTCTGTGCCGGTGCGACGGTGATGGAGTCGCCGGTATGGATGCCCATGGGGTCGAGGTTCTCAATCGAGCATACGATGACCACGTTATCGTTGCGGTCGCGCATCACCTCGAGCTCGTACTCTTTCCAGCCGATGACCGACTGCTCGACGAGCACCTCGTTCATGGGCGATGCGTCAATGCCGCGCGCACATGCCCTTTCAAGCTCCTCCATAGTGGTGGCGATACCGCCGCCACTGCCTCCGAGTGTGCCGGAGGGGCGGATGATGAGGGGGAAGCCGATGTCGTCGGCTATCTGTCTCGCATCACGAACGTTGGAGGCGAAGGCGCTGTCGGGGACCTCGAGCCCGGCCGCGATCATCGCGTCCTTGAAGAGCTCGCGGTCTTCGGCTTTCTTGATCGCTTTCCGGGAGGCGCCGATCAGCTCGACATTGTGGCGGGCGAGGGCGCCATTCTCGGCAAGCTGGAGAGCGAGGTTGAGCGCCGTCTGGCCGCCGAGAGTCGGGAGCAGAACGTCCGGTTTCTCGTTAGCGATGATCTCGGTGACGCTCTCAACGGTGAGTGGCTCGATGTAGGTTCGGTCGGCCATGTCCGGGTCAGTCATAATGGTGGCGGGATTGGAGTTGACGAGGACGACT
>JAUWOG010000755.1 GCA_030612305.1 Armatimonadota bacterium
GACCCCGAATGCGAAGGCGGCCAGACCCACTACGATGGCGAGCAGGGGCGTGAGAATGCTCGGCGGCCGCACCGGCGCAGGTGTCCGGGTCTCCGAGTCGGCAAGCTCGAGGTAGCTGCTGCTGCTCGCCCACATCGGCCGCAAGAGCAGGAGCGGCACCCACACGTTCAGCGCCCATGCCAGCAGCAGCAGTGCCACCACGATGTGGAAGCGGTATTCTGTCGGTTGCTCGACCACGCCGCGACATCCCTTCGTCTGGTAGAGAGGCTCTATCCCGGATTATTCATGAGTGAAATGAAACGCCTGGCAGAAATGGGACATGTAAACTATTGATAGGTACATAGAATGGTTTTGGATAGTGTGAATAAGATGACACACTGTAATGATTCCAACGACCATGCGCAGGTCAGGCCGAGCTACAGGTTCATGAATAGTGCGGTCTACTTGCGGCGGCGCTTGAGCCAGGTCTTCAGCTTCCGCGCCGACCAGGTGTTGATGACGTCCTCGGCTTCGACCCATCCGCGCCGCGCCTGCATGATGCCATAGCGCATGTAGGTGAGCGTCTCCGGGCCATGTGCATCGGAGTTGATCGTGAGCTTGCAGCCCTGCCGGAGTGCGAAGCGCGCGTGGGTATCGTCAAGGTCCAGCCGCTGTGGCGAGGCGTTGATTTCAAGGGCGACATCGTGCTCGGCGCAGGCGGCGATGAGCCGGTCAACATGCAGACCGTATGGGGCCCGGTGCAGCAGGACGCGGCCAGTCGGATGGGCGAGCATGTCTATCTGCCCGGACTCGACGGCGGCTACGATCCGCCCGGTTATCCTGTCCGCGTCGGACGAAAAGCCCTGGTGCAAAGCGCCTATCACGTAGTCGAGAAGCTCAAAGGTGCCCTCGGGGATGTCCACCGACCCGTCGGTGAGGATGTCGGCCTCGATGCCGTGGAGGACGCGGAACTTCGAGCCCTCCTGCTTGAGCTTCTCGTTGAGGGCAGCGATCTCCTCGTGCTGGCGCTTGATCCTGTCGGCGTCCATGCCGTTGGCTATGATGAGCGTCTGCGAGTGGTCGCTGATGCCGAGGTACTGGTAGCCGAGGGCGATGCCCGCGCGCGCCATTTCCTCGACTGTGGCACGCCCGTCGCTATAGTAGGAGTGCATGTGCAGGTCGCAGCGGAGGTCCGCAAGCTCGATGAGTTGCGGGAGCCGGCCTGCTTCGGCAGCGGTAATCTCGCCGCGGTCTTCGCGCAATTCCGGCGGTATCCAGGGCAGCTCGACGGCGGCATAGACGTCCTCTTCCGTCTCTCCCGCCACCATCTCGCCCTTTTCGTCGGCTTGCATCCTGAAGACACCGTATTCGTTGATGGTGAGGCCCATCTTCCGGGCGCGCTCGCGGAGCTGGACATTGTGCTGCCTGGAGCCGGTGAAGTACTGGAGCGCCGCGCCGAATGATTGCTCCTCGACGACGCGGAGGTCCACCTGGCGCCCGCCCGGCAGGACGCCGCTGACCTTGGTGTCGCCGGCCAGAGTCAGCTCCTCGAGCACGCCGAGCTCGGCAAACCACTCGCAGACCGCGGCCGGGTCCTGCGCCGTAGCCAGCAAGTCGAGG
>JAUWOG010000584.1 GCA_030612305.1 Armatimonadota bacterium
CCGCCAGACCTGCACCACTCCCGGCATCACCTTCCTCATCTCCGACCTGCTCGCACCTGACTGGCAGCCGGCCCTCGCTCGCCTTGCCGCAGCCAGGGGCGACTGCTGCGTCATCCACACCTTCTCTGACGAGGAGTTCGAGCCCACCTCCCACGGTGACCTCCAGCTCGTGGACGCCGAGACCGACCAGTCACTCGAGGTCACCATGGGCTCATCCGTCCTCCGCCGCTACCACGACCAGCGCGATGAATTCCTCCGCGACGTTGAGAGCACCTGTCACCGCTACGGCTTCTCCTATCTCTTCGCCCTTACCTCACAGCCGGTCGAAGACGTCATCCTCAAGTCCCTGCGCAGGTTGCAGGTGGTCAAATGACAGCCCTGCAGCTCTCGGCACCGACCGCACTCATCGCGCTCCTGCCTCTGGCAGGTGCAATCATCCTCCTCTACCTGCTCAAGCTCCGCCGCCGCGAGTTAGTCATCCCCTCCATCGCCCTCTGGCGCCGCGCCATACAGGACATACAGGCCAACATCCCCTTCCAGAAGCTCAAGCGCAACCTGCTCCTCTTTCTGCAGCTCCTCGCACTCACCGCAGTAGTGCTCTCGCTCGCCTCGCCGTTCATCCTCACCCAACGCCTCGGCGGCAGAAGCACCGTCATAGTCCTCGATGCCTCCGCAAGCATGTCGGCCACAGATGCCACCGATTCCCGCTTCGAGCAGGCACGCCGCCTGGCCCGCCGCATAATCAACGGCATGGGCCGCCAGGACCAGACCGCGCTCATCATCTCCGCCGCCCGCGCCCGCGTAGCGATACCATTCTCCCGCGACCAGAAGGCACTGCTCCGAGCCGTCGCGGCCGCCCGACCAACACACTGCCCAACCAACATGAAGGACGGCCTGCTCCTCGCCATCAGCATCGCCGCCAAGCGTCCTGATGCGCAGATCTACGTCCTCAGCGACGGCGCTTTCCCTCCCCTCCCCGAGGTCGCCGCCTCAACCGAAATCCACTTCCTCCGCCTCGGTGAGCGCAATGACAACGTCGCCATCCTTGCCTTCGAGGCCTCTCGCCAACCCGGTGCAGCCCAGCACAACCTCTTCCTCCGCATCAAGAACTACGCTCCCGAGGCCAGGCAGTGCGTGCTCTCAATCTATCACGACGAGGAGCTACTCGATGCCCAGAGGCTCACTCTGCAGCCTGCCGAGAGCCATATCGAGAGCTACGACATGACGCTGCGCCAGCCGGGGCTGCTCCGCGCCCAGCTCGAAGCTGACGACGACCTCAAAGCCGACAATGTCGCCTATACCTTCGCCGAAACCGCCGGCGCCCTCTCAATCCTGATGATCACGCCGGGCAACATCTTCCTCGAGCAGGCGCTCGTCGTACTCCCCGAGGTGCAGGTACACAAGACCGCTTCCCTTTCAGCCGACGAAGCCCCGGGCATCTACCAGAAGTACGACATCGTCATCTTCGACCGCATCGCGCCACCAGTCCCCATCGCCTCCGGTGCGCTGATACTCATCGCCGCCCCCGATGAGCACGTGGCACAGCTTGCCGACTCCATCTCTGCACCCACCATCAGTCGCTGGCAGCGTCAGCATCCGGCCCTCCGCTATGTCAACTTCGGCGCTATGGACATCGCCAAGGGCAGAGCCCTCCAGCCTGCCACCGGCGCCCAGCCCCTTGCCTGGGTCGGCCGCCACCCCTTCATCGTAGCCCAGGATGCCCCCGGCCTCCGCGCCATCGCCTTCGGCTTCAGCTTCCTCGACTCCGACATCCCACTCCGCGTCGGGTTCCCCGTCCTCCTCAGCAACTGCATCGAGTGGCTTTCCGAGGTCCGCAAGGGTGCCGGCCAGGTGACCTTGCGCCCCGGCTCAATCCTCAGGCTCCGCGCACCCGCCGGCGTCAGCCGCGTCCAAGTAGATGCGCCCGACGGCACCAGACAATCCCTGCCTGTTGTCGAAGGCGAGATCGCCTATACCGGCATTGACCGCGTCGGCGTATATCATCTCCAGTGCGCCGACCGCAACTGGCGCGTCGCCGCCGACATGCGCAGTGACGCCGAGTCAGACCTCGCGCCAAGCGAAGAGCTCAAGCTCGGCGCGCGCCGAGTCCAGACCACCGCCGGCCCACCGCGCGTCGAGCAACATCTCTGGCCATACCTCATACTCCTCGCCTTGCTCCTGCTTTTCGGCGAGTGGCATCTCTACCACCGACGGTACTGACCCATGTGGCTTTCATTTGTCCGACCACAATTCCTCCTCCTGCTTCCTCTGGCCGCCGCGCTGCTATGGTACTCGGCCCGCATCAGCTATGCCGACCTCAGCGGCACCCGCAAGTGGGTCGCATGGAGCCTCCGAGCCGTCATCATCATCGCCCTCATCCTCGCCCTCGCCGGCGCGCAACTCGTCAAACGCAGCGACAACACCGTCGTCGTTTTGCTCGGCAGCGATTCTCCGACCCTTCCTGTTGCGGCGCTCGCCGCCGCGCTCGCTCGAGGCGCCGCTCCGAATCGCGTTCTGCTCGGTCCGGCACGCGACGGCGGCTATTACCTGATCGCCCTCAGCAAGGTTGAACCGCGCATCTTCGACGACATCCCTTGGAGTACGTCCGAAGTTGCCGATGCAACGCGGCGGCGCTGCGCTGAGCTCGACC
>JAUWOG010000751.1 GCA_030612305.1 Armatimonadota bacterium
ACGCCACTGCCGAGAATGTCATCATCCTCACCGGCGTGCTCCAGCATCTCACGGACACAAGCTACTGAGCACGCGACTCCGCCGGACGGAGATTCCTGCGTGCCGGCGGTCAGCAGGCCCGGGGTGCTTCGCCAGGAAACATGGCCGCGCCTCACACAAACACTTCCTCCCTGAAGGGAGCACTACCAATGGCGACCGCGAAGAGCAAGTCAATCGGATGGGGTATCATCGGATGTGGCGTCATCGCACCCACACACGCCGAGGCTAGCAATGAGGTGAAGGGGGGCCGGCTCGTCGCTTGTTGCGACGTGATCAGAGAGAGCGCGGAGGCCTGTGCCAGGCAGTACGGCACCACCCGCACGAAAACCTATACTGACCTCGAGAAGATGCTCGAGGACCCGAACGTGGATGCCGTATCCATCTGCACGCCCAGCGGGATGCACTCCGACAACGGCGTCATCGCCGCTCAGGCCGGCAAGCACATTCTCTGCGAGAAGCCGATGGACGTCAGTCTCCACAAGATAGACGAACTCATCGCCGCCGCTGCAGACAACGCCGTCAAGCTCGCCGGTGTCTTCCAGCGCCGCACCTACGCAGTCAACAAGCAGGTGCGCGAAGCAATCCGCTCCGGCGTGCTCGGCAAGCTCGTACTCGGCTGCTCCTACCAGAAATATTTCCGCTCCCACGAGTACTATGCCTCCGGCGACTGGCGGGCGACCTGGGAGCTCGATGGCGGCGGCGCGCTCATGAACCAGGGCGTCCACGGCATTGACCTGCTGCTCTTCCTCATGGGAGACATCAAGCGCCTCAGTGCCCGCTGCCGCACTCTCGTACGCAACATCGAAGTCGAGGACACTGCCATCGCCACTGTCGAGTTTGTCAGCGGGGCGCTCGGAACCATCGAGGGCACCACCTCCGTCACCCCCGGCATGGGCTGCAACACGACCATCTGCGGTGATGCCGGCACCATCGTTCTCGAGGGCGACAAGCTCACTCTGTGGGATGTGCCTGGTGCTGAGGACGGGATGGCGACGGAGCAGAAGGACGACGAAGGCGCCGCGCGCGATGCCAAGGCCGGTCTCGGTGCGCAGGGACACACGGCGCATATCGCCGACCTTGTAGATGCCATCTACAATGACCGCGAGCCGGAGATCCCCGGCCGCGAGGCGCGCCGTGCCATCGAGGTCATCAAGGCCATCTACCTGTCATCCCGCCGAGGCGGCGACAGTGTCGAGTTCCCGCTGTCCTATGAGGACGACGGCCCGGGCATAGACTACCAGGCCGCCCGATCCGCCGAGTGGGACCTCTAGTCCACCGTTACTGCTGAACTATGCGGTAGAGGCGCTTGAGCTTGAGACAGGCGTCTTGGCCCGCGGCATTCATGAATGGGGGGCTCGGCCTGAGTGTGGCGTCGTTTGCCACGCTCAGGTGGGAATTGAGAACGCTCCAGCGTTCTCAATTATCAGCTTCCAGACGCTGCTGCTTTATGGGCCTTTTTCCTGAGCCATCTCACACTTGCCGCATGGTACAAGCCATCATCGCACAAAAGCCAGTCATTTTCGATGAATTGTCGCACGTTTCTAACAGATACGACAATAACGTCAATAAATGG
>JAUWOG010000042.1 GCA_030612305.1 Armatimonadota bacterium
GACACCGACTACATTGACCTCTACCAGCTCCACCATCCCGACCCACAGACACCCGTCGAAGAGACGCTCTCCACGCTCGACACGCTCATCAAGCAGGGCAAGGTCCGCTACGTCGGCGTCGCCAATCACTACGCCTGGCAGGTCGCCCATTACCTGGGGCAGGCGGCCCTGCACGATTGGGAGCCGGTCATTTCAATGCAGGTGCGCTACAACCTCCTCGACCGCGTCATCGAGAATGAGACGACACACTTCGCCAAGCGCTTCAACATCGCGCTGATGACCTATGGCCCGCTCTGCGGCGGCATCCTCACCGGGAAGTACAAGCGCGGCGAGCCACTCCCCGAAGGCAGCCGCCTCGCCAAGATGTCCGCAATGGCGGACGGCTTCACTGACGCGGTCTGGGATGTCCTCGACGAAGTGGAAGCGATGGCAGGCAGGTACGGCATCAGGATGAACCAACTGGCGCTCAAGTGGGTGCTCTCGAAGGACTACATCACCACGCCGATTATCGGTGGCAGCCGCCCCGAGCATTTCGACCCGATGTATGAGCTCTTCGACATCCAGATTGAGCAGGAAGACATCGCCCGCCTGGATGAACTCACCGAGTCGTTCCGCTTCCAGGCCTTCGCCAATCAGCCGAAGACCGAGGGTGGCGACGTGGCCCTGAACCGCTGGTAAAATGCTGGCAACGCGCCGCCGCAATCGAACCAGAGAAGGACGTGACGCACTTGTTCTTGAGACTGCTTGTGATGCTCATTCTCATGCTCTCAGCTACGCTCTGCCTCGGTGCCACCGGCGGGGTCAACAAGGACGAAGGCAGCCTCTTCACGGCTGAGATGATCGCCAACGCCCGGCGGAACGTAGAGAAGTACGAGTGGGCCGGCAGACTGAAAAATAGCGCTGTCGGCGCCGCTGCGTGGTGGATCAAGCAGAGCGACGAGGACCTCTGGAACATAGTGCCCTCATGGACACTCCGGCGGGGGCTTTTCGTCGGCCCTCGCAGCAAGCTCTCCTGCCCGATCTGCCACAAGTCCGGCCGCGACCGCTACTGGAATGCCGACCCGGTCAACAAGCCCTGGAAGATTAGCTGCCGTAACTGCGGCGCGGTCTTCCCGAAGAACGATTTCCGGGCATTCTATCAGAGCGCGCTGGTGGATGGCGTGTTTGACCCCGCCAAGGGCGACCCGAAATACCTCGTCAATGTTGTTGATGATGCGAAGGCCGCCGGCTACGACCCCACCTTCGGTGTGGACAATGGCGAAGGCTGGGTGGATGCGGACGGCGATCCGCTCTATTTCGCAGCCTACTATTGCCAGCACTATGGCTGGAACCGCACCGTGAGTGCCATCGGCAGCCTGGCCGACGCATGGGTGTTCACCGGCGAGCAGATCCATGCCCACAAGGCCGCCGTCCTGCTCGACCGCATCGCCGACATCTACCCTCACCTCGACTACTATACTCAGAACACCAAGCACTTCGGAGGCCAGGGCAAGATACGCTACCACCACTATGAGGGCTACTCGCTGAAGATCCTCGTGCCGGCCTATGACAAGATCGTCTCAGGAATCGCCGACGACGCGGCCCTCTTCGACTTCCTCGCCACCAAAGCTCAACAGTACGACCACATCGAGAATCCGAAGCGCTCGCTGGCCGACTTCAACCGCAACTATCAGGATGGCGTCATCCGCGAGGCCGCCGAGTATATCCGCCTCGGCAAGATCCAAGCCAACGGTGCGCTCGACCGCGAGACCATGGCCCTCCTCGGCATTGTCCTCGATGAGAACCCGGACGCCGAGGCGATGCTGGACTGGATATTCCAGAAGGGGACAGTCTGGTACGGGAGTTCCGCGAAGCCGATTCCGACGCTCTTCACTGCCAGCAACATCAGCCGCGACGGAGCCGGACCGGAGTCAGCCCCCGGCTACAATCTCGGCTGCTACGGCCCGCCGCTCCTGCGCATTGCCAAGCTGCTTCGCGACTACAAGCCCTACACGAAGCATGACATCGTCCGCGACTTCCCCCGCATGAAGAAGGCCCTCGACTGGCCGATAGACTTGATGATGATAGACGCCTACTTCCCGCGCATAGGGGACAGCAGTTGCGGCGATGTCTATGTGGCCGGCTTCGGCGAGGAATTCTACAAGGTCGGCTTCCAGATCTACCGCGATCCCCGTTTCGCCCAGGTACTCTACCGCAGACACAAGCGCAGCATGGAGACCCTCTACGGGTCCGTCTATGACCACGATCCGGAGCAGATACGCAAAGACGTCATCGCAGCGATAGATCGAGTCGGCCCGGACATCATCCTGCACAGCCACAACATGAACGGCTACGGCCTGGGTATCCTTCGAACCGCAGCCGCCGAGCCGCTCAACGCATGGCTCTACTACGGCCATACCGCAGGCCACGGTCATCCCGACAAGCTCAACATCGGGCTCTTCGCAAAGAGCATCGAGATGCTGCCCGACATCGGCGTCGCGTACTCCGACCCCGCCGTGCACAGATATGGCCTCTACGACAACACGCTCGGCCACAACACAGTGCTGGTCAACAGGCAGCGGCAGATTGACAACGGCGAGATCGGCAATGCCTACCTCTTTGATGCCAATTGCCGGGTCAAGGTCATGGACATTTCCAGCCCGCGAGCCTACCCGGAGGCTCCGCTCTACCGTCGCACGATCGCCGCAGTCAACGTCTCAGCCGACGACGCCTACCTCGTTGACATCTTCCGCGTTCGCGGCGGCCATTCGCACGACTACATGCTCCACACCCATGACGTGCCGCTGACCACCGGCGGCCTCGACCTTGTCGCGCAGGAAAAGGGCACACTGGCGGGGCCTGATTTCCCCTACGCCCAACCGCTGAAGGGCATCAGGCCTCGCAGCCGGCATGAGAACAACGGCTTCTACATGCTCAAGGACGTGCGGTGGGATACGAACCCGGGGGATGACGGCTACGTGGACTTCGCGTACCAGCGCGCCAACATGCGGGTGCGGATGCTCAACATGGCGGGGACGAAACTCGCCCTCAGTAAGGGCGGTGTGCCACCTCTGTCCGCCGGAAAAGAGATGCACTTTCTCACCTGCGCGCGCGAAGGTGGAGAAGACCTGGCAAGCGTCTTCGTGACGATCATCGAGCCGTACTCGGGCGAGCCGCTGATCGCTTCGGCCTCCCTCGTAGCCATAGAGCCCTCGGCCGATTCCCCTGCATCGCAGCAGCCCATTGCGATAAAGGTGCAGCTCACCAGTGGCCGCACCGACTACGTCATCCACTGCCCGGACGGCGAGGCGCAACACACCTGCGACAGCCGCATCCGCATGACGGGGGTCTTTGCAGTGGCCTCACACGACGCCGATGGCCAGTGGGACCGTTTCTACCTCCTGGGCGGCACGCAACTGGCAGCGGGGGAGCTCGGAGTGGGCCTGCCGGTCCCAGCCTGCACGGGGAAGATACGTGACTTCGACCGAAAGATGGACGGGGACAATTGCATCTATGCCGACATCCGCCTGCCCGAGGGTGACTCCCTCCGCGGCCAGCAGATCGTCATCTACACCGAGCCGCCGACCCCGTGGTATCCTCCGAAGTACAAGGCAGAGGGCTTCCCCCAGCTTGTTACCTACCGTATCGAGGATGTCAGACCCGACCCAGCGAATCCTAACGGCAGCGCGATCTCCGTCGGGGAATACGTCTTCACACGGGGCTACAAGCAGGTCGCCGAGACGCTCTCAGGCAACATCTTCGCCGCAAGTCGCGCCAAGGCAGGCCTCGGCACGAAGTACTGGGACTACGACTCCGGAGTCGCCTACCACTTCAAGCCCGGCGACACCTTCACCATCCTCAACGCTGCCTACCTCGAACTCGACAGATAGGCCGCGCGTGTTGGCGTCAGATTTCAATGACCCTCCCCGGCTCGAGCTCGACCGTGCGGGTGCGCCCATCCACGACGACCTGCAACGTCAGGGCTTCGCTGCGGGTGGTCTTCAGATAGACTGCTCCGGTGGCTGCCGCAGTCGCCTCCCACTGGCCGCTGTTCTCCACCTGCACGCGGGCCTTCCGGCAGTCCGCGCAGAACTTGCCGAGGCTCACCTCGTACTCCAGACCCTCATCGTGAGTGACGGTGCAGCCCTCCGGCACCGGCACCATGTCCCAATCAGGCACCGCAAACCGCAGGCAAGACGAGAGGGGCTCCTGCGCGAGGTTCACAACCGCCAGATACTCCGGCGTGAGCCGGGCCTCCACCGGCCCGTCACCCTCGGCGCGCAACACGCGGCCCACTTGACTCCGCGTCGCCTCCGCAGTCTGGTTCGGATAGATCGCCAGCGCGACATCGGAGACGACATCGCCGGCGCCATACTCCGCCGCGCGATCGGTGTACGACAGCACGAGGAAATCCTCCATCCCCGTGTATGTCGGATAGTGGTGTTTCGCCTGATACGCGATCCCTTTGCTGCCGAATATCACGTAGCCGATGGTATTATCCACATTCGCCCAACGCGTCTCATCGGTGCGGAACCACTCGTCCTGCCGCGACATCTCCGAGCGCGACGTGAACTCCGCCTGCTCGGTGTACAGCGTCCGTTTCCCGGGCGCTAGATCGGCCATCTCCGAGTAGTCCTCATTCCGCACGCCGACTTCTCCGGATCTCTGCTCCACCACCTTCACGGCTTCCGCCGCCGTGGTGCGGTCGAAGAAGAACGCGATACCGTCCTCCGGCACAATCAGCGCCATGTTCTGGATCAGCTTGCCGCCCTCGCGCTCGATCTGCGCAACCGCCGCGAAGCCATTACCATCTTCAGCCACGTTGGATTGCCGGTTGCGCATCCCGCCTTCCCAGGCCGGCTCGCACTTGTACGTCCCCGACAGGCTATGGAAGTGCGGCGTGACGACCCACGTGCCCCCCTTCGGCTGCACCACAACGACCGGCCAGTTCCGCCACGAGAAACTGGCGGTCGTGTTCTGCCCCTTCCGCGTCACAAAGCCCCCGTGCGGGAAGACATGGACGCCCTGCTGCCAGTCCTTGAACTCCGCCTCCGTACATGGTTCAGCGCCGTCGCCCATCAGCCAGTGCAGCAGGAAACTGCCGGCCGCGCTGACCATCGCACTCCGCTCATAGGTGCGGAAGGACTGCGCCTCGTTGATGCGATACTGTATCGGATCCGGAGTGGACACATGCCCATCGCCGATACTGTCCATGACCTGCTTGACCCGCTGTGTGGCACGGCGTTCGATGTAGGCCGCGTGCGGGTCCTCGAAAAGCAGGTTCATCACCGCATGGGGCGAGACCGTGGATATCGGCAGCAGCGTGGCGTGCATGAAATACCACCAGTCCATGCCCTGCACCGCCAGCATCGGGCCGTCGTCCTCCGCCAGCTTCTTCATCGTCTCGTATATCGGCTGCCGGTTGAAGCGCACCACCTCAGAGACTTCCATGTCGCCGAGGCAACGGTTCAGCAGCGCCTCGCCCGCGAAGCCGATACCCGACGCCAGGTAGCTCGGATGCACGAAGCCGTGATTCTCGACTGAGAAATCCGGGTGTATCGTAGCGCCGACAGACCTGCTCCATTCTTTGACCGAAGTCCCCTGCAACTCGGCGGCATTGCGCCCATAGTCGTATGGCGTGACGAAGATATTGGCGATCCACTTGTCCGCCGCCTCGCGCCATTTCCCCGCATCCGGGTGGCCTTGTAGCAGACACGCCGCCGTGTCCAGACCGTGCGCCGTCCACCCATTCTCCTCCGTCTGCGTATTCCCGTAGGTGCCCACTCTGGGCAGCTCCTCACACCACCGCTCGGCATACCAGCTCGCCACATTGGCCACAAGCTGCCGCGTCTCGTCGTCGAGTTCATCCCACAACAGCCACGCGCCCTGGCACATGTGCCCGACGGCGCTCCCCGTCTGACTCGCCTGGAAGAAGTTAGCCCCCTCACCGCCCCATTTCGTGCCGGACAAGACCTCGTGTGTTCCAGCGCGAACGCACTCATCCGGCCCCGAGTTGTGCGTGAAGCCCAGATACCGGATCGCCCCGATCGCGTGCTGAAGCACATCGTCAAGCGGCACCGTACCGTCGTAGCCCACCGAGCGGCCCGCCAGATACGCCACAGCATACGTCATAATCGGGTATGCGGTCTCGATGCCGTAGTAGTAGGCCCCGCCGTAGAAATGCCCACAGTTCGGCCGCTCGGGCCACTCCTGATACGTGGCCTCCGCTATCGGCAACCAGCGCAGCACCGGCTCCAGATATGCCGCCTTCCATATCTCCGAGACTGTCTCAGGCAATTCGATGGGCTTCACTGATCCTATCAGCGACTCGTCAATCTGAAATTCGCTCATCTTCATCCCTCCGTAATGATCCGTACTGTCTGAATACCGTATGGACGCAACTGCAGTGTGAAATCCTCGGTCTCAACCACCATCGCCCTGCAGACAACGGGTCTCACATTTCGCTCACGGGTCGCAGGAGGCCTGCAATACGGCCTGCATTCACTCACAAAAAGAGGGAGACCTGCGCAGGTCTCCCTCTGGTGATGCCTGTACATAGTGATGTCTATCGCTGCACGCGACCTGAGCCGCCCGACTCCATCAGATGCTCGACCTCGGCCACGGTCATCATGTTCGGGTCGCCGTGGACGGTGTGTTTCAGGCAGCTTGCCGAGACCGCGAAGTCGAGGCATTCCTGCGGCCCTTTGCCGGCCAGCTTCGCGCAGATCATCGCGGCAGCAAAGCTGTCGCCGCCGCCGACTCGATCCACGATGTCAGTGATCTCATAGAACGGGCCGACGTACATCTCACTCCCGTCATAGAGCACGCCGCTCCAGGTGTTGTGGGATGCGCTGACACTCCCGCGCAGAGTGATGCAGACCGACTTGAGGTTCGGGAAGCGCTCCATCAGCTTCTCGCCGACATAGCGGTAGGCGTCCGCCTCGACATGGCCGCCCTCGACATCCGCGCCCGGAGCCGCGATGCCGAACACCTTGTCGGCGTCCTCCTCATTCCCGATGGCGTAGTCGGTAGCCTCGACCAACTCCGGCATTACCTCGCCGGCCGACTTCCCCCATTTCCACAGATTCTTGCGGTAGTTCAGGTCGGTCGAGACCGTCACCCCTTTGGCCTTCGCGACACCGAGGGCTTCCTTGACGACCGCCGCGGCCGCCTCCGATATGGCAGGTGTGATGCCCGTCCAGTGGAACCAGTCCGCGCCCTCGAACGCCGCTTCCCAGTCTATGTCCCCCGGCTGGACCTCCGACACCGCCGAATGTGCGCGGTCATAGACAACCTTCGAGGGCCGCTGCACTGCGCCCGCCTCCAGGAAGTAGATCCCGAGCCGCTCGCCTTGACGCACGATGTAGCTGGTGTCAACTCCGTACTGGCGCACCGAGTTCAGACACGCCTGACCGATCGGATTATCCGGCAGCGCCGTCACAAAGCGCGCATTGACGCCGAAGTTCGCCAGGCTGATTGCCACGTTTGCCTCGCCGCCACCGTAGGTCGCCTCGAACACGTTTGTCTGGTTGAAGCGCAGGAACTCCGGCGGCTTCAACCGCAGCATGATCTCTCCGAACGTTACTGCTGTAGGCATTTGTCATACTCCTCTTCTCGCGGCAAGTGCCGCCTCTCGTTGAGTGCCCGACCTCTTCCTGCCGGTCCCGACCTTCGACGCATCAGCGCCGTCGCTGCTACTCCACAGCCACCGCATGACCCTCCGCAGCCGACTTGTAGCAGGCCTCGATGACCTTGTGGCTCCAGATTCCGTCCTCACCCGTAATCGGCGGCTCCGTATCGTCCTCGATCGCCGCACAGAAGCCCTCGACATGGGCAGCGTACATGTTCACCGGCTCCGGCTCGATTGTTTCGGCCTGCGCCTCTTCACGCTCCTGGTCCGCGTCATAGTCCCTGGCCTCGCCCTCTATGACCGCCGTCAGCGAGCCGGTTGACATCTGCCCTATCGTGCCGAATGACACCACTGAGCCCTGCGAGCCATAGACCTCCAGCGCCTGCCGTGATGCTGCGTCCGGCACATTGAAGAGGGCATCCACAATGCCCTTTGCGCCGCTGTCGAACTCCAGAATCGCGACCGCGGTATCCTCGGCCGGGTAATCCTGAACGAGGTTTCCGATGAAGCAGCTTACTCGCCGCGTCGGCCCGAAGAGCATCTCAAGGAGGTCCACGCAGTGGTTGCCCATGTCCGCAAAGGCCCCGCCGCCGCCCTTCGCCGGGTCCTGGCGGAACGCTCCTGCAATCGGCGGATACCAGCATGTCAGCTCCGCCCGGCCCATCACCACCGTCCCCAGATCCCCCGCCTCAATCATCTCCTTTATCTTCGTATGACACGCATGGAACCGCATCATGAAGTTGACGCCCAGCTTCACGTCCGCCGCCGCACACGCTGCCACCATCTCCTCGCATTCCTCCAGCGTCAGCCCCCGGGGCTTCTCGCACAGGACATGCTTGCCCGCTTCCGCCGCCGCCAGCACCTGGCCGTGGTGCAGGAAATTCGGCGTCGCGATATACACCGCCTCGACGTTGCCATCATTCAGCAGGTCATATTCCTTCTCATACTTCGTGACTCCGTACCTGGCGGCCACCTCATCAATGCACGCCGCGTCTATGTCCTGTACGGCCACCAACTCGGCGCTCTCAGCCCCCAGAATCCCTTCGGGTATCGTCCTCCGATCGGCGATTCCTCCGGCTCCGATAACTCCCCATTTCACTGCCATATCCGGCACCTCCTGGCTCTTTTTGACACGCGGTTGTAGTCGTCATGACGGCCTCCCACTGCCGCCGTAGTGGTCTTGTGGCACAAGTCGGGCCCGCGCCACAACACTCATTTCACCATATCCCTGCGCATTTCCTTCTTGCCGCCAGGATCCGCTCACTCATCCCCCTCAGAATCCCTCTTCACGCGAAAGCCGATCCATCGCCCGGCCAGCCATTCCGGCTCGAGCGCGCACCACTCCATCGCCGCTTCCCACTCCTCCTCACCCTCGAGGAGCACCAGCATGTCGCCCGCCTGCAGGCTCCTCGCCACCTGCTCATCAACAGCCGCCTCCGCCAGCACCGTCGCCTTATCCGCGTAGCCGGAGTAAAGCGCCAGCGCAAAGCCCGGCCAGCCCGCAACCACGACTCGCCTGCCCGGCTCGTAGTGGTCTGCCAGCATTTCCGCAGCCTGCCGGTCCGCGGTCGCCGAATGCGCGAAGGCCACATAGCCGCGCAGGACATCGGTCGCACTCGCCGGAAGCGCAGCCCCCATCGGCCGCATGAGGATCAGGATGGCGATACTGGCCGCCGCAAGGAATATCGTTCCCACCGTCGGCCGCCGCTCCTGCGCCGCCACCTCTCTCTGCTGCAGATACCTCGCCGCGATGACCGCCGCCAGCACCAGACTCCCCGCCAGCATTGTCACCGTGACACTCGCAAGCGGCCCCCAGAGCAGAAGCCCATCGGAGGAATTCGCATACAGCGACGGCCAGGCCAGCGGCATCGCGACCGCCGCACCCATCAGTAACGCGACCGCCGCCCCTCCGTGCCAGGGACCGGGCAGCCGCAGTTCGTGATAGGCGAGCGCATAGCACAGCGGGAACACCAGCAGCGGGAGCATGATCACCGCCCCCGTCCAGGCCTCAGATACCGTCGCGCCGCCGGGGAAGATCGCGGACAGCGAATGCCACGGATCACCCATGATCAGCCAGTTCGCGCCTATCCAGACGCCGCCGAAATATACAACCGGCAGCAGGAACGTTATCAGCGTCCCCTCGACCCGGCTGTACCTCCCGACCCCGTTGCCGCTTTCCTTTGCACTGAGCGCGCACCGAACCCCGATGTACAGAGCCGCCGCCAGCACCAGGAAGACCGCCTCATACCGCGTCAGCAGCGCAATCGCGGCATACAGCGAGCAGCCGATGAGGTCGCGCAGGTGTTGCGCATCGCCCCACGCCGCCAGGCTCTTCGTCATCCCGAGCACCGCGAACAGAAGCAGCACCACCGGCGACCCCAGAGCCGCGTAGCTGAGTGCCACCGGGTGGAGGATCAGGA
>JAUWOG010000167.1 GCA_030612305.1 Armatimonadota bacterium
AATGAGCGCGCCAGCCAGTAGCATCAGTTGCTGCCTGATCCTGGAAGCACTGTGCCCAATTGCTGAGTTGTTGCGTTGACCTCACGACGCGGCTTCGAGGGCGTCGAGGAGCGCGTCGGAGATCTCGAAGTTGGAATGCACCTGCTGCACGTCGTCGTGGTCATCGAGGCGGTCGAGGAGCTTGATGATCCTCGGAGCGTCCTCGTCAGAGACCGGATTTGTGGTTGTAGGCAGCATCGTGACCTCGGCGCGCTCGGTCGGGATACCGGCCTCCTTCAGCGCGTCATAGACGGCGCTGAACTGCCTCGGCTCAGTGTGGATTTCGATGGTGTTTTCCTCTTCGTCCTCAATGAGGTCTTCGGCGCCGGCCTCCACAGCCATCATGAAGACCTCGTCGTAGTCAACCTCATCTCGCGGGACGACGATGACCCCCTTGCTGTGAAACATCCACTGGACGCATCCGGCAGTGCCCATGTTGCCGCCGAACTCCTTGAGGATGTTGCGGATGTCGCTGACGGCGCGCTGCGTGTTGTCGGTCAGGACACTGACCATGAGCGCGACGCCGGCAGGCCCGTAGCCTTCATACAGAGCGTTCTCATAGGTGACGCCGTCGAGTTCGCCGGTGCCCTGTTTGATGGCGCGTTCGATGTTGTCTTTGGGCATCTCCGCGTCCTTGGCCTTGTCTATGCAGGTGCGGAGAGTGGGGTTCATGTCGGGATCGCCGCCGCCGTCACGCGCCGCAACCGTGATCATGCGCGAGAGCTTGCTGAATGCGCTCGAGCGCTTGGCATCCTGACGGGTCTTACGATGTACGATGTTTGCCCATTTGGAATGTCCTGCCATGTGTCTGGTCCTCCATTGTGTGGCGTCGCAGCACGTGTATTATAACGAGCGAGCCGCCGGCCTGCAAATGCCGACCGGCGGCTGGTATCTCGTGCTGTGCGTTGACTCTCAGGCGGCCTATTCCAGCGTCCAGCGCGTGTAGAGGATTCCGCCGGGGTCCTGCGCGTACACCAGCATCTGTGCGGGGGCCTGCGGCTGCTTGAGGTTGGAGTAGAACACAGTCAGTATCTGGCCGGGAGTGACTTCCAGCGAGACGGGATAGCCCATGTCGCAGGGCTCGTCGAAGTCGTAGATGGTGATAGTATTGTCGGTGTCCCAGGTGCAGCCCTCGTCATAGGAAAGCGCGCCACGGATACTGAAGGGGTCGCGGCGATGGCCATAGACGCAGAGAATCGGCCCTGAGCTGAGACGGGTCAGATGCGGCGGGCACCCCCACATCGCCGTCTGCTCGAGCTCGGTCCAGGTGTAGCCGCCATCGTCGGAGGTGGCCTGGTACAGGTATCGCCGGTCGCGGTCAGAGAACTCGGTGCGGACCATAGCGAGCAGGTGGCCGGGCGAAAGCTCCAGCACGTGGTTCTCGTTGAAGAGACCATGGACATCGGTGTCGGCCCCGACAGGCCCGCGCAGTTGCGTTATCTCGGCCCCCGGACCGCCCTTGTCCGGCGACTCCCAGACCCCGGCGGGGCCGTCACGGCCGGCGGACGTGATGTAGAGGAGACGGCCGTCACTGAGGGCAGCCGGGCCGGCGTGGTGGCCGACGGGGATCTCATGGGCGTCTTCCCACGTATAGCCGCCGTCATTGCAGCGCATGAGCCAGCCGCCGACGGGGGTATCTTCGGTGATGCCCTGGCGCTTGCCGCGCGCGGCCCACTGCGACTGCCACGGTTCCGGGACGCGGCCGCTGTCCAGCCAGCCCAAGTAAGCCGTAGAGGTGAACCAGGTCAGGACAAGGGTCCCGTCGGCCATGGTGAGCAGGTTGGCGTCGCGGTCATCGAGCTCGCTGTCGAAGACCTCCTGAGGGAGGTCCCAGGTCTTGCCGCCGTCGTATGAATGGATGACGACTTCCCGCCCGACGGGGTCAACGTGGTACTTGCGCTCGGAGGCGGCCACGAGGATATGGTCCCCCTCGACGCGCGTGATGCCCGGCCAGCCGTACATCTGGTCGGGACGAGATGCGACTGTTCCGTGCTCGAAGTTGCCGGCTTGCAGCATGATGATACACCCTCCCTCAGTATGTGCGACACGAATTGTCGGTCACTGGGGCACTGCTGAGCGGACGGCGGCGATGGCAATGACGTTACAGATGTCATCGGTCGAGGCACCGCGTGAGAGATCCATGCCGACCCTCGCGAGGCCCTGGAGGAGCGGCCCGTATGCGCCTGCACCGCCGAGACGCTGCGTCAGCTTGTAGGCGATGTTACCGGCCGCGAGGTCGGGGAAGATGAGGACGTTGGCGCGGCCCTGGATCTCGGAGAGCGGGCACTTGACCGCCGCCACCTCAGGTACGATGGCGGCATCGGCCTGCAGTTCCCCCTCGATGAGCAGGTCGGGGCGTCTGTCGCGGGCGATCCTGGTCGCCTCGATGACCTTCTCGACGGACGGGTGTCTGGCGCTACCCATGGTGGAGAATGAGAGCATCGCGATTCTGGGCTCGGCCTGGAGATAGATGCGGGCGCTCTCCGCGCTGGCGATGGCGATGTCGGAGAGCTGGAGAGCAGTTGGCTCGGGGTTGACCCCCGCATCGGCATAGATGAAGGCGCCGTCGCTACCCATGTGCGTCCGGGATGTGGTCAGGAGGAGGCAACTGCTGGCCAGCGAGATGCCGTCGGCGACGCCGATGAGTTGGAAGAGCGGGCGGAGAACCTTGGGCGTAGAGGTGACAGCGCCAGCGACGGTGGCATTGACCTTCTCGGCCCTCAGGAGCAGCGTCGCGCAGTAGAGGGGGTCAAGTGCAACCTCTTCGGCCTCCGTCTCACTGATGCCCTTGTGCTTGCGGAGCTCGTAGAAGAGCCGCGCGTTTTCGGACTGAATCGTGTCATCGGCCGGGTCAGTAATCTCGATGCCGTCGAGTGACACGTTCTTGTCTTTGGCGGCCGTGTGGACGGCGTCTCTGGGGCCGATGAGGATGATATTGGCTATCTTCCTGTCCGTGGCCATACGTGCTGCGCGGAGTGTGCGTGCGTCGCCGGCTTCGGGCAGCGCAACAGTCTGCGAGAGCCCTTGCGCGCGCTCGATGATTGAGTCCATTATTTCTGATTGTCGCATTGAGTGTTGTCCTCTTGGAGTACCCGGGGCCAGGTCGTGAGGCATACCTGGTGGATGGTGCTAGAAGCCGTAGATATCGAGAGGGGAGTCGAATGTCGCCACCCAGGTATTGTCATTGATTCTCTTGCCGAGGTGCTCGCCGCGTTTCTCGGCGTACTCCGGGTTCTGAATGACCATCTTCGCCTCGAGCGGGAAATCCATCTTGAAGGGCGTGCATGCGTCAGTGCGCTGCAGGCACTCGATGGCGCCTTCTCGAATCATCTCGTGAGCCTTCTCGGGAGCAATGAGCACACCACACTGGCGTGACCAGCCCTCCTTGACCGCAACCGTGACGATGTCGTCGCCGAGGAAATGATGGGCCTCCTCACAGCACGCGACATCGCCGGTGAGCATGACTATCGGCACATCGAAATGTCCGATGACGAGTGCGCTCTGGACGATCTCGCCGGACTCGATGCCACCGTACCAGTATTTGGTCTCGGCCATGCTGCTCTGCGTGTGGTGCATCATGCCGGTTTCGGTGCCGTTCATGGCATGATAGCCGAGCAGGACGGCGGCGTCAAAGGTGCGGTCGAGGCCGCCGGCGGGCCGGGGGCGCTCGGTGCCGGTGAAGTACCTCGCGCCGGGGTGCATGAGTTGGGGGATGAAGTTGCAGCCGCTGGCATGGCCGTCGCTGATGACGATGTCGGTGGCGCCGCCCTCGAGCAGGCCTTCGACAAGCGCATGCAGGTCGGCCATCAGCAGAGGGCGACCCTCCTTCTGATAGAGGTCCGGATCGCGGCCACATTGCGCGAAAGTCGAGATGCCGCTGACGCCTTCCATGTCCGTTGCGACGAAGACCTTCATAACTCACATCCCCTGATGTCGTAGTTGCCCGAACCGGTGTGGTAATGACCACGATGATTATGGGCCGACATTCAGATATCAAGGCCCTTCCGCCGGCATCGTTGTCAGTGTGAGCAGCGAGCGCGCGGCCAGTTGCAGCCGGATGCCCCCGTCGTGGACCGGCATGGCTTCGAGTTCTCTGAAGCCCTCATGTTGACCTGTATGGATGGCGCGGAATTGCGTGGCATCTGCAGGAACACCGGAGATGCTCGCGGCGCGTTCCTCGCCGAAGTTGGCGATGTGCAGCGTGTAGCGCGGGCGGCCTTCGTGTACAGCGGCGAAGGCGGTGAACAGGACATCGGGATGAGCGGAAGTTGTGGCCAGCGCATCGGCCTTATGTGGCGTCAGGTTGCAGAAGTGCTTGATGAAATGGAAGCGGGTAGTCGGGATGAGTTGCTGCCGGCCGTCGTCGAGCTTCTCCTCTCTGACGATGGCATAATCGGACGTGAACTCCCATTGCATGGTGCCCTGCGGACACGCGTGGAGGAGCAGCTCCTGGTACATGCGCAGTTCGCGGAGTGCGTAGTCGAAGGAGTCAAACGACCCGGTCTTCCAGGCAAAAGGATCAACCCCCAACTCCGTGACGAGGAGAGGGAGCTTGAGGCTCTTGGCGAGGTCCGCCCAGGCGGCATAGTGCTCGGGCTTGCCTCCGCCCCAGCTATGGAACCCGACAGCACCGACGTACTGCATGGCGTCGGGGTCGCGGGTGGTCGGGAGGGCGGAGGTATGTGTGCCGCGCGGGCCGGGCGCATCCGCCAGCAGCATCTTCGTCTTGAGGCCGAGGCCCCGGAGGGGAGCGCCGATGCGCTTGATAGCGTCGCGGTGTTCGTCGGCGGAAAGCAGCACCATCACGCCGATATTGGCCTCGTTGAATGAGAAGAGATCCGGCTCGACGCCATAGTGGCTCTTCGCGTGCAGCAGATAGGAGCCGATGCACTCGAGTAGCTCCGGCCACTTGTCGGGATGGATGCGGCGGCGATGAGTGTTGCGCGCTTTGCCCGGCTCGACGTAGAGCCATTCGGGAAGCCACCACACGCTGGCGACGTAGGGAATGCCCATATCCTGGATGCGTCTGGCGATGAGAAACTCGCGGCGGAGCTTCGAGCCGGGGATGTCGCGGTCGTCATAGTAGTCCAGATTCGGGATCGTGGGTGAGGCGTTGTCGTTCTCAGGCTCCCAGTCGGCGAGGCGCATTTCAGTGCGCGCCCAGGCGATGCGGAGGTTGTCCAGAGTGTAGCCGGTCGCCGGCGCGTCGAGGCCGAAACAGTAGTTCCCGCCGAAGCCGTCGAGCCGGTAGCGCACCTGCTCGGCATCAAGCGTCAGACGCACCTGTCCCTGCTGAGCCAGGGACGTGCAGGAGGTAAGCAGGACACAGCAGGACACTGCCCACGCAAGTGTGGCGATGCGGGTCATGCTGTCTTCACCTGGTCAGTGGAGGGCGTGAGTGGCACACAAGCCGCCCATGCCGGTCATGGCGCTAGTCCAGATCGGGCACGTCGTAGCTCCAGAAGTGCGTGTTGGCCGCCCAGTAGAGGACGCCCTCATGGAGCGCGCCGCCGCCGGAGATACTCGCGTCGGTGAGCTTCTCGTGCGCGAGGGTCTCGAGGTCAATTCGAGCGATCGCCTTGCTCATCAGCGCGTAGAGCTTGCCGTCAGGGCCGACGTGGAGCGCATGACGGACCGGAGCGCCGTATGCGGCGAGGCTGTCGGTGTGGGTTATCTCCTTCTTCTCGGGATCGAAGACGAAGAATGTGGCGTTGCCGGAGACGCCATAGACGAGTCCCTGTGGGCCGACCGCGATGCTGATGATGTTGCCATCGCCGGCGACGGGAACCATCTTGAAGGTGACCTTTTTCGTGTTCCAGTCGAGGACGTAGATCACGGCTTCGGTGGCGG
>JAUWOG010000427.1 GCA_030612305.1 Armatimonadota bacterium
CCACGTAAACACACGCCCGCCGATCAACGTCCAGAAGGCTATCAGGAACTCGGTAGTGACATGGCCGGTAGCGATGCGCCCAAGCACCGCCTTGGGGGTGGCAGAGATAAAAACGACCCCGTCACGGCCCCCCTGCATGAAACAGAGCCCCGCCAGCACCCATCCGCCGAACACGGCGATCGAGGATTCCTCAAGCATCTGCAGATCAAGGGGGAAAACCAAGTCCGCCCAGGCCCCGAGGTCTGCTCGTAGCAGGAACACGACGAAGCCCGCACCCATGACGAGAACGCCGACGAACGTAAACCGTTTGCCGGTAGCCAGGCCGATGAGGGAGACAATGATGCCGGCCACGATGGCTGTGTGCAGCAGCCCCCCGTAGCCGGATGACTGCGTCGAGATGCTCAGGGCTGCGGCCGCTCCGGTAGCCATGACCAGCGCGCCTGCGAGAAGCGGCCATTTGCGTCGCAAGAGGCCGTCATCAGCCTCACGTATGTACTCGTCATCCTCTGCCCAGGCCACTCCGACAAACCGGAGCACAGCCTCTCTCAGATGTCGCCTTCTCTCTGCTGAGACGGTGTGGTCAGACTCCGACATGGGTCCGATATCCTGTTCCGAATCGGGCCTGCAACGGCAGGCTGCAGTTCACGGCTCTCACGCGACAGCCCAACGATTCTAACTGACTCACAGTTGATAGATTCGGTGCGTCCCTCTGCTGCAAGACAAACCACGAAACTGCGAGGTGGCGCGCAAGCAGATGCCGCGCCACGGTAATGGCGGCGTCATCCGTGCGGGGGCTGATTACCACGGCCGGGCAGCGAGATGGAATCTGGTCGATGCGTTCGCTTACGGCGTCCGGCCAGTTGTCGGTCTCGGTCAGTTCCACCCGCGCGAGCGCCTCGAGGAGATGACGGTACTGGCCGGGCCCGAGCTCGAGGGGGACGCTGTAGTCATCAGCGCCCACAGCCACAAGCGCGACGCTGCCGCCGCGAAGCTCCGCCTGCCTGGCCGCCGTAGCCGCGAGAATCACCCCCTGCTCCAGCGTGCTGTAGAGGGCCTCCCCCCCGTGCGCCCTCTCGTGCAAATCCAGAATGATGGCCCCGTCCAGCGCTTCCTCTCTGGCGAACTGAATCGTCATCAGCTCATCCATGCGCGCCGTCGTCGGCCAGTGTATGCGCCGTAGCTCGTCGCCCGGAACGTATTCCCGGATGCCGAAGAAATCCAGACCGTCGGCTCCCGCAACACGGCGCGGCTTGCGCTGCTTGCGACCCGCCGCACCGGCAGGCCACAGCGAAGGCAGAGCCAGCGGAACGGGGCAGACGGCAATATCGTCAAGTTGCTCGAAATGCTTCGCAAAGCTGGAGAGTCCGAGGGTATCGTCGGTTTCGAGGCTGAGCGGGCCGAGACGGTAAATCCCGCGCAGGCCGGTCTGCAGTGTGTATGAGAGCTCAAGTTCCTGGCCCGGAGACAGAACTGGAACAGTCAGACGGATGCGGTCTGAGCCGGCCTTTTCGGGAAGGTTGTCCACCACATGCACGAAGAGTCGCCTGGTGCGGCTCGGATTGCTCAGATGAAGAGTGATATCGGCGCTCTCGCCGGCCTGCAGCATCCGCGGTGCCGAACGCCTCAGACGCAGACCGGCCAGCTTGCCGCGTCCCAGCAACACAGACAGGGGCCACAGCAGCGCCGCAGCAGCCGACATGATGAAAAGCTGCTGAGAATGCAGGACGAAGCCGACGAGGCCGAGGAAGAACGCCCCCCAGAAGAGCGCATGTCGCTTGTGAGCTCTCATCTTCACCTCCTCCGTGGCCTACACCGGCACCATTCTCCAACGCGTAGGTCGGGCTTCCAGCCCGACTCCTGCTCAGGCACTACACCGGCACCGGCACGGAATGGAGCAAGTCGCGCACGACCTTGGCTGGATTGATGCCTCTCATGCGATGGTCGGCTTTGATGGTCAGGCGATGCGAGAGAGCCGCCTCCGCAATTCCCTTGATGTCATCCGGCTCGACATAATCGCGGCCCTGGAGCAGAGCCACGCCCTGGCTGCAGCGCATCATCGCCAGCGACCCGCGCGGACTCGCGCCCAGTGCCACGGCCTCGTGGTCCCGGCTCCGGCCTACGATGTCCACCATGTATCGCTGCAGGGACGGGTCTATGTGGACTCTCCGAACCGCGTGTTGGAGAGCCATGATGTGTGCGGTATTGAGTACCGGCTGTACGTTCTCGATGGGATGCTCGATGACCTGTCGCTGCAGGATGGTCACTTCGTCCTCGGGGCTCGGGTAGCCGATCTGAACGCGCATCAGAAAGCGGTCCAGTTGCGCCTCGGGGAGCGGGTACGTGCCCTCGTACTCTATCGGGTTCTCCGTCGCGATGATAAAGACCGGCTGGGGGAGTTGATGGGTGATGCCGTCGGCGGTGACCTGGAACTCCTCCATGCTCTCCAGCCGCGCCGACTGCGATTTCGGCGTCGCCCGGTTGATCTCATCGGCCAGCACGATATTGGCGAAGATCGGCCCGGGCCGAAAAGTGAACTTGCCGTGCCCCTTCTCGTACACGGTCGTGCCGGTAATATCGGCGGGCAGCAGGTCGGGCGTGAACTGGATGCGACGGAACTCACAGGCGACCGCCTTGGCGAGAGCTCTGGCCAGCATCGTCTTGCCGAGCCCCGGTATGTCCTCGATGAGGATGTGTCCCCGGCACAGCAAGCCGACTACGACTAGCTCGATCGCCTCGCGCTTGCCGACGATTACCTTCTCGATCTCAGCAATCAGGGCCTTGATGTTGGCGTCGGTTTCTCTCATTGTTCACCTGCGCTTCAGAATGCCTCTTCATACACACTGATGAGATCCGCCACTTCAATTGGACGTGGATTGCAGGCGACATGTGCACTGGGCATGGCGTCCTCAGCCATGCGTGGAATGGCCTCACGTTGTACGCCGACTTCACGCATCCTGCTCGGTGCGCCGATGGTGCGGCCGATTTCCTCGACGGCCTCCACTGCGCCAACAGCGGCATCATGCGGCTCCATCTGTGATGTGTCAAGCCCCATGGCCGTGGCGATGGCGGCAAAGCCCTCGATATCCGCGTTGACATTGAAGCGCATCCCGTAGGGCAGAAGTACCGTGTTTGCCACGCCGTGTGGCACATGAAAAAGAGCCGACAGCGGCAGCGCCATGGCGTGGACGATGCCAAGCCGGCTCTTCGAGAAAGCGAGCCCGGCGATCGTGGCCCCAAGCTGCAACTGCTGCTGGGCCCCAATGTCATTCGCGTCAGCAACCACTCGCGGCAGGTGAGGCGCAATCAGGGCGATGGCTTGGAGTGCGCGCCGCCCCGTCTGGTCTGTAGCCTGCTTGCTGACGCATGACTCGATGGCGTGCGTGAGCGCGTCCATTCCGGCGGCGATGCGCACCGTCTCAGAACATGTCAGCAGCAGATTGGGGTCCAGAAGCGCATGGCGGGCATACAGCTTGGGATGGCTCAGCACGAGCTTGCGATCGGTCTCGATGTAGGTGATGACGGAGAACGGTGTGACTTCCGAAGCGGTGCCCGCGGTCGTGGGG
>JAUWOG010000074.1 GCA_030612305.1 Armatimonadota bacterium
CATCGCCGAAGCCACGCTCAAGGCCACAGGCCAGAACGCAACATCGCCGCTGCTCGAGAACGCCCAGGCCCAGGTCGGCGGCGATGGCAGATGGAGCATCGAGGTCAATGCTCGCTCCGTCCGCCGCGATCAGCGCGTCGAGTTGAAGCAGCTCAATATCACGGTCCAGATGCGCGTGAATGGCACGGTTGCCGAGCAGGTGGATCTAGTCGTGCGACCATAGCTCCCGGAGCACGGAGAGCATCGCTCACGGCCGACGCGAGGGGTGACTGTTCAGCCCATACAGCAACGACGCCCGTTTGATATGGGCAATCCCGGTCAGGATGTTGCGGCTCAAACAGATCAGCCGCCACTCCGCCTGGATCGTCTCAAGGCCTCACGGCCGGTCATTGTCAGTGTCACCCAGGTGGCGTATGATGTGTTCGAAGAGCAGCCTGTCCATTGCTCTCGAGTCCGCAGGACGTGAGGCCAATGGAGCCGGTGGGCTGCGTGGGCAAGTACTCATGAACTTGCGGAGAGCCATTCTTCCCGCCCATCGGGATTCATATCGGCGTGTCTCGGCAGGCGAGTGAGAGGACAGCAGGCATGAGCAGATCACACACAGACAGCACTGACCAATTCGTGTCACTTCGCGACAGGACCTCACCTTCAGCCAGCCGTCTCACGATCCGCATCGCGACGGTTGAGAGGAACCCGACCGTCCTGTTCGCTGCCGCAGAACTGGAGAAGTACCTCCGTCGGATTACCGGGGGCACAGCCATCCATGTGCGGGAGGAAGCGTACAGCTCGCAGCCGGATACGCTCTGGGTCGGGTGTGCAGAGGCTCTCGGGGACGTCGCCCTGCCTCCGGTCGAGGACCTTTCCCTCGATGACGCCATCGCTATCACCGTGCAGGATCGGAGGGGCACAATCGCAGGCGCAAATCCCCGTGCCGCCCTGCTCGCAGTCTATCGGTACCTCACGGAGCTGGGGTGCCGCTGGATACGCCCCGGAAATGACGGTGAGATCATCCCCGCGATACCCGATCCCCTTGGCCGGAATATCGGGGTCTGTGAAGCACCCTCCTACCGGCACCGTGGCCTGGCGATCGAGGGCGCGTGCAGTTGCGAGCATGTAACTGATCTTATCGCCTGGATGCCTAAAGTGGGGATGAACTCGTACTTCATGGAGTATTTCAGCGGCTACATCTTCTACAACAACTGGTATTCGCAGCGCCATAAGCCTGCCAATGCTGCGAAATTGATGCCGGAAGAGCGGGCCACGGAGTTCGCCGAGCGAGCCATCGAGGAGATCCAGAGACGTGACCTGCTGTTCCACCGAGCGGGGCACGGGTGGACCTGTATTCCTCTTGGCATCGAGCCGGACCTCTGGGACGAGCAGATTGACCGTGATTTCGGTGACATGACCCGCTACATCGCGCTGTATGAGGGGAAGCGGGAGCTCTACCATGGCATCCCGCGCCGCACGAATCTGTGCTATTCACAACCCGAGGTGCGGAAGATGGTCGTCGAAGGCACCGTCGCCTATGCGGCCGAACATCCCGAAGTGGACTACCTGCATTTCTGGCTCGCTGACGGCACCAACCACTTCTGCGAATGCGAAGCGTGCCAGGAGCAGAGACCCTCTGATTTCTACGTGATGATGCTCAACGAGCTCGATGAAGCCCTCGCCGAACGGGGCCTCTCAACCCGCATCGTCTTCCTGATCTACGCCGACCTGCTGTGGGCGCCGGCGGCGCAGGAGATCCGACATCCGGAGCGCTTCGTCCTGATGTTTGCGCCTCTGCACCGCTCTTACTACGACCCTTTCGCCCCCGCCGAGATGGACGAGCCCCTCCCGCCGTTTGCCCTCAACGAACTGGAGTTTCCGCAGAGCCAGAACCTGAATCACCTCGCTGCCTGGCAACACATATTCGACGGAGACAGCTTCGTCTTTGACTACCACTTCATGTGGGGGCACTACGATGACCCGGGCTATATGGAGCTCTCCCGGACGGTTGATGCCGATGTAGCGTCGCTGGGTGAGGTGGGGCTGAACGGGATGATCAGCGACCAGACGCAGCGCGTGTTCATGCCCTCCGGCCTGCCAATGATGCTGCTGGCGAAGAGCCTCTGGCAGAGCGACCTGGATTACGATGCGGCTGCTGATGACTACTTCAGCGCGGCCTTCGGGCCGGATGGGGACAAGTGCCGCGCTTATCTCGAGAGCATCTCCGCAGGCTTCAATGCGCGCTGGCTTTCGACCTACCAGTCTGCGGCTCCCGTCCCCGTGCCTGACGACATGGTCGCCGGACTCCGCGAAGTACGGGAGCTCATCGAGGAGTTCGAGCCGGTCATCGAGGAGCATCTCAGCCTGGCCAATCACGCACAGGCGCGGTCGTGGGGGTACCTGGCCGAGCACGCGCAAATGTGCCGGATCCTCTCACGGGCCATTGAAGCAGAGCTTGACGTAAGCCCCGAAGAGGCACAACCCCACTGGCGAGAGCTGGAGATGCGGGTGATGGAGAACGAAGCTGACACCAACCCGGTCTTCGATGTCTTTCTGTTCCTGCTGAGCATGCGGCGCAAGTTTCAGATATCCGTCTCCCCGCCGTCACCGGACATGTAACGGGGGCCGAGCACGAGGCCAGCGCCCGACAACTCAGCGCACCATCATGACCTTGATGGCCTTACTACTGCTCTTGTGCGTCGCCAGCTCAAAGGCCTCCTGGATGTCGGACAAGGTGAAACGGTGGGTGATGAGTTCCGCGTATGCCTCAGGGGAGGCCGCGAGCAGCTCGACAGCCAGTTCGAAGTCCCGCCTCGTGCCAATCTGAGAATAGGCCAGCGGGGCGTGGAGAGTCAGCTCCTTGGTGGGTATGGGGGAGAAATCGAAGCTGTCAACCGGGCCGGTGTTGCCGCCGAGCAGCGCGACCCGTGCCAACCTGCCGGCGAGGTCCACGGCCTGTTGGAAGGTTCCGCACGCGCTGCCGACGGTCTCGAAGACCACGCTCGGTCCGGAGGCGAACGTACTGGCGACCTGTTTCCGGAGCATCTCGGGCTCCGTGGTCAACACGTCGTCAATCCCGAGCCTGCGAGCGGCTTCCGCCTGATACGCATGGCGCGCGGTGATCGCCACCTTGCGTGCGCCGAAGGCCTTCGCCGCGGCGGCGGTCATCTGGCCGATGCTTCCCGCGCCCAGCACCAACACCTCGTCCGCGCCGTTGACCTCAACCACCCGCACGGCGTGAACCCCCACCGCCAGCGGCTCGGCCAGCGCTCCGCCAGCGAAGTCCACATTCCCGGGCAGGCGGTACAGTGCGTATGCCGGGCAGACCAGCTTCTCAGCGAAGCCGCCGTCAGCGGTGAGGGTCAGAAAGCCCATCGCGCCGCACTGATAGTACCGGCCTGCCATGCAGTAGCGGCAGGTCCCGCAGTAGATGAACGGCTCAACACAGACCCGGTCGCCAATTGCCCACTCGTTCACACCCTCGCCGACGACGCAGACTTCCCCGGCGATCTCGTGGCCGACGGCAAACTGCGGCTGGGGCCAACGGCCGTCGAATTGGTGCAGGTCGCTGCCGCAGATGCCACAGGCGCGGATGTCCAGCACCACCTCGCCGGGCCCCGGCTCCGGCACCGGGACCTCGCGCAACTCCACCACGCCGTTGCCCGCAAAGAACGCCGCCTGCATCGCCTCTGACATCCGCTGCACCTCGCTCCTGACCTTCTGCTCAGACTGTCTGACCTGCGCCAGATAGGGCGACCAACTGTAATGCGGTATTCTGCTGTGGTGCAAGATGAAGTCCCCAAAGGATAGCTCAGGGCTACCCCGGTCTGCCGAAGGACCCTTCGAGTCTCC
This sequence comes from Armatimonadota bacterium, assembly GCA_030612305.1. Lineage (GTDB taxonomy): Bacteria > Armatimonadota > Zipacnadia > Zipacnadales > UBA11051 > UBA11051. Next base: position 3,841 of record JAUWOG010000074.1, read on the forward strand.
CCAGGTCCATTCGTTGGATTGTCCCACCTGCGGCTAGTCTCGCAAGTGCTACTCGCCGCTCTTTGGGTACAATTGCCAACAGGTTCGCCGCTGTTTCACGCCAACCTCCCGCTTGTCACGACCATTGCGGGAGGGAGTTGGCCCTACCCGATCTCTCGAAACGCTTATGCCAGAATCGAGCTGATTTCTGCGTCCAGGTCGTCTGGCAGGGGCACCGGCTCGTGCGTGTCCAGTATCTGCTTGGCGCGTTCTCGGGCGCGCTCGCCCAGCGGCCTGGACCCGCTTTCCTCCCAGGCGTGTCTGCCGCTGCGGTCGAACAGCGATGGATACCAGGTGGCTTCCCGGTAGCGTGCAAGGGTCTCGTCCTCCCCCACAAACTGCCCACCGGGCCCGACGCGGTCCACCACATCCACGGCCAGCGACTTCGCGTCAATGCTGTAGCTGCGCAGCATCTGCCGCGTCACGGCTATCGTCTCATCGTTGATGACTATGAACTCCGGCGCTCCGCACAGGCCGGTCTCCAGATACGCGACATCGTGAATGATATTCCCCCCGCCCAACGCCGCCAGCAGCATGGACATCGCCGCTTCCACGCACGCCTGCCCGTCCACGCATTTCGCATCGCTGCAGCCGCCGGTGCTGAACACCGGCAGGTCGTAGTAGCGCGACAGTTGGCTCATCATCACTCCGGTGACGTGCCATTCCGGAGCCCCGTAGGCGATCGTCATGTCGCGCATGTCAAAGGAGCAGATGCACCCGCCGTAGATGAATGGCGCTCCAGGTTGGGCCAGTTGATGCATGGTCAGACCCGCGAGGCATTCGGCGTTGCCCAGTGCCAGGCTGCCGGGCATATCTATCGGCCCGCTCATTCCGCTCATGATCGTCGGCACATAGATGATGGGTATGCGCCGCTGGGCACAGAACAGGAGTCTCTGCAGCGCCTCGACGCCGTGCTGCAGCGGCGAGGTGAACTGGCCGTAGATGATGAAGAACGGATTGCGCTGGAACTCCGCCTCCCCACCGGCGATCAGCGTCGCGATCTCCCAGATGTCCTCAAGAGCCTGCATCTCCGTGAACGTGGTCAGTATCTGCGGCTTCACCGTATTGCGAAGCATCGCCACGAACTGGGCTGCCTCCTGCCGGTCAACGGAGACATCGCTCGCCAGGCCATAGGACATCACGAAATCGTAGTTGGGCAGGGCATCACAGAGCCGGGCCGCGTTGGCAACATCCTGCAGCACGGACGCACGGACCTGCCCGGTGTCCAGGGCTATCGTATTGACCAGATCGGAGCCGGTGCCGAAAAAGCTCTTACTCCCCTCCAGCGGCATCACTCGCTCGCCCTCACGGTTCGCCATTACGACGCGCCCGGGAGCTCGTGACAGCGCCTCCTCCACCACCGCCGCCGGAATACGCACCCTCGGCCCTTCACCCTCCACGTATGCGCCGGCGTCGTAGAGCAGCTTCAGCGTCTCGGGGTGATGGACATTGAGGCCGGTCCGCTCGAGTATCTCCAGCGAAGCCCAATGGATCTCCTCGACTTCGTCCTGCGACAGATACTCCAGCAACGGCCTGCGTGGTTCCATACCATACATCGGCTCTCTCTCCCCGCCATTGGTCGTGCTGATGCTCTGCGGCCTGCCCGCTACAGAATACTGCGATGGCGCTTTTGGTACTCGGCGAACCTCTCGCGCATCTGGTCGGGGCTTGCGGTGCCGGTGACGCCGATCTGCTGCACCGTGATGGAGGCGGCGAGGTTCCCGAACAGCGCCGCCTCCTCCGGCGAGGCACCGGCGCACAGGGCGGGAACGATGCCGGCGGTCGTGCTGTCACCGGCTCCGACTATATCCACCGGCCCCGCGAGACTGTAGCCGGGAACGTGCGTGAAGTGCTCGCCCTCACGCACGGCAATACCCTTCTCGCCGAGCGTCAGATAGACCGTGCGGCCGGTGCGCTGCGCCAGCGCTTCCGTGATTCTCTCCGCCTCCTCGATACCGGGCTCGCCGCTCAACTCGATGCCGGCGGCGCGTGCTCCCTCCGAGACATTCGGCTTGATGATGACGCCGGTGAACTCGCCGATATTAGCGCGCGAATCCACGACTATCGGCAGGTCCGGCCGCCTGGCGCCAATCCCACAGATGAGCTTCCTGATGCGCGGCGAGATGACTCCCAGCTCAACCTCCGGAACCTGGTCGGCGACGATGATGCCGTCAACATCACCCGCGCAGGCGCGGATCTTGCTTCCCAGTCGCTCCCTCATCCACGCCACCAGCGGCCTGCGGTTCCGGATGTCTATGCGGTTGAGTTCCTCCTCCGTCCCATCGCCGTGCCTGAGCATCGGCTTGGTATAGGTGGGGGTGAAGGTGCCCGGCGCTTCCAGCAGCCCATTCATGTCAATGTGCCAGTGCTGGAGTGCCTTGCGCAGTTCGAAGCCCTCACCATCACAGCCGGTGACGCCGATGCTCTTGATCAGACCCACGCCGAGAGCATGGAGATTCGAGACCACCGTCCCGGCCGCTCCGGGGCTGATCCGCTTCCCGATTACCTGGTGGGCATCGAGGCCCGTCTCGACGGACGGCTCGGCAAGTTCCGCGTCAATGATGAGGTACTTATCCAGGAAGTAATCCCCGACGACCGCCACCGAGATGTCGTCGAACCGGCTGAGTATCTCATCAAACCGCTCGGGAGGCATCATGACCACAACGCCATCACCCGCCGGTGCAGATTCGGAATCGAAACCCCGTGGTCGAGCCGGAAGTAGAAGCTCTCGCCACCGTCGGCCACTGTGCGCACCAGGATCGTCTTCCAGGGCCGGTAGTAGTACATCGGGTTATCCTTTGGCGAGTCGTCGGAATACTCCCCCAGCACGAACAGGTCGAAATTCGCGGACGTGAAATGGCGCAGATCCCGGCCCTCCTGATAGCAGACATTGCGCGCCATCGAGAGCGCTTTCAGATAGACTTCCGGCCCCATTACTGCGCTGCCGAAGTTCATGAACACTCCCCCCTCAAGTCCGGTTATCGTCTCCGCGAGGATCAGGAAATCCCGGTATGAGGCCTCTCCCAGCGCCGCCCCATCGCAGTTCGGCAGCTCATGGTTGATGTCATAGCCGATGCCGAGATGCACCGTCGCCGGTATCCTCGTCTCATACGCGGCGGCATAGACGCTCTGCTCGCGGTGCGGGCAGTCCTGCTCGACGATCGTGCGACCGACTGCCTCACCGAGACCGATCCCGTCGCGGCAGGCGGCTTTCGCCGCCTCGTTGATATTCCCGGTCTCCTCCCACAGGCCGAACTGTCCGGTTTGGATGTACTTCGCCACGCTTTCGGTAGTCGCCCCGATTAGTGACATCTCATAATCATGAATGGTGCATGCGCCATTGCCTGCCAGATGTGTCACGATGCCCTGCCGGATGAAATCCGCCACGAAGCGCGACAGTCCCCGCTTGATGACATGCGCTCCCATGCTCCAGATTACGGTGCCGCCGGCCTTGCGCGCAGCCACGATCCGCTCGGCCAGCTTGTCGAGCTCCTCATTGTCAACCTCCTCGACAGCCGCATCAAGCGCCAGTACCTCATCTATAGTCATGTCATGCTCGCGCTCGGCCAGCGGCCGCACTCTCAGCCTGCTTCTATCAAACTCCGCAAACGGCATAGTCATCCTCCTCCGTTGAGTTACTCCATGTTGCAGTGGAGGGGCCTGTCGAAGGGCGGTCGTGCCGTACACGACTGCGCTGAGGCTGGCCCACGCATGAGATGAGCATACGACGCCTAACATGACTGGGCCAGCCTGAAATTGCACACGCGGGGCGTGTGCAATTCGGCGACAGGCCCCTCCATTACGGCCAACGGCTACAGGCTATCGGCCTCCGATCGCGATTGCTCAGAATTGGCATAACCAGGCTGCCAATCCGCATCCGCCAGATACCTCAGCAATTCTCCATGCTGGCGGAACTCAGGCACGATAATATCCGCCCCGGCCTGGACCAGCCGGTTCCGCTTCCAGTGGTTGATACCCGTGCGCTTGTACTCATCGGTGGCCGCGCCGACCGCGACCCCGCCGACCTCCTTGATATTGAGTATCTCCACATACCCATCGCCGAACGCCACCAGTTCCGGCCCGTGCAGGTCGTTCTCGGACAGTATCTGCTCGATGACCATTTTCTTGGAGAATTCCTCATACCTGTCCACCGCGCCGTAGATGTGGCCCTCGAAGTACTCGGCGACACCGACCAGTTCCGCCTCATGCTGCACATATTCAATGTCCGTGCCTGAGGCCAGATAGAGCTGCACTCCCTGCTCGACCAGGCCCTCCACCAGCTCCAGCGAGCCGGGCACCCGCATTTCCTCCTGCGTGTACGTGCCCTCCGCCACGCCCTCGATGCGCCCTTCAATCCGCTCCCAGAGCCGCCTCAGATACTCGCGTTTATAGCTGACCGGGTCATCCGGCTCGCCGCCGCGTTTCTCTATCTCCTCCGCCAGCCGCATCATCTGATAGATCGTCTGCTTGCCGGTGAGCGTCACTACGAAGTCCTCGACCAGGGCATACAATTCCTGCTCCGTCTCACCCGTCTCCAGCGCCATCAATTCCTCGACCAGCATCGGGATCATGACATCCTGCCAGCC
>JAUWOG010000567.1 GCA_030612305.1 Armatimonadota bacterium
GGTACTCGCGCCAGAACAGCGGCGTGACGGGCTTGGGTGGCGCCCCGGTCACGAGATCGCTGTACGGCTTCCGGTAGCAGAGCGTGCGTGCGAACATCTCCCCGCGCTTGTAGCCCTCGCTCCCGATAGCGTCCCAGTGAATCAGGTTGAAGAACAGACGCTTGTGATAGTAGTTAACCAGCAGCGACCTGCCTTGCTTGCGCATCTCCCGCGCCAGCCAGTCACAGAACTCGAATGCGGAGAAATCATTGAGGATACACGGACGCCCGGTGACAGTATCGAAGGTCAGGGGAATGTCGGCGTAGCGGAAATGGTCCTTGCGGAAGTTGCAGTAGGCCGATACAGCGCCGTGGCTGTCGAGGTACATGCCGTCGAGAACACATCCCAGTTGCTCCGCCTTCACGTAGGCGGGGTCAAACATCCATTGCTTCTGGAATTGGCCGGCGCCCTCGGGGATATCCGGGTCCAGGTTGAGGGGGATTCGTGCGCGGTACTGACCCTTGGCGTCGTCGCGGGCCCCCCAGGGGTACGTGGCTACATTGCCCACGGGATTCCCGTCTCCATCCCACAGCAGCGAGTCAGACACACTACGCGCCTGGATGCGCACGAAATCGTCATACGTAATATCGCAGACTTCCGCCGCAATATTCGCCGAGCCGCCGTCCCTGGGCCGAAGGCCCTTGTTATTCGGGTCCACGTCATGTTCGAGTTTCCTGATCCCACCTGCCAGCGTCGGCTTCCCGTCGGTCATGAACTCGTCGAGCAGGAGTTGCCAGTAGAACCACGGCTCTGTGTAGTGATACGTATAGACGCCCAGGCGATTGCTGGGCTCCATGTTCTCCGCCTTACCGGCCCAGCATTCATGATACGCGAAATTGAGATCATAGGCCTCCGCCACGCCTCCCAGTGCCTTGTCTCGCGTGTTGCAGTACCATCCGCCCATGCGCTCCAGGCGCACCGCGAAGAACTCGGGGAACGTATCATAGTAGCGTTGCGCCGCTGAACGGAATCCCCAGCGCGCGTCATGCGCATAGATGAGAAAAGAGACCTCCGCCTCGCCGGGGAACTTGGCCGTGGCCTGGCTCAGCCCCAGGCTGAAGCTGATTTCATAGCAGCGCAAATCATTGCGGTACTGCATCACAAAAACGCGCGGTTCATCCATGCGGATGGCGTAGGAAATGCCGTGCCTCCGGCCGCTGATGGCTGAGAACGGGTAGCGACTGATGAAGCCCTCAGCGCCGGCACCGATGCTGACCGGATTGCGATAGACCTCGCAGTACGCAGGCTCATTCGGGTCCGAGCAGATGACCTGAGAACCCGCCAGGTCCTGTCCCCATCGCCATCCCGCGGCATCTACGGGCAGGCGGTAGCTGACCACGATAGCCCGGTCCTCGCCGCGCAAATCACGAACATGGCAATGCACGCGGATGGCGTTGCCCTTGACCTGATACGTGGCCTCGGCGGCGATGCCGAGCCCATCCATCACGGCGCTATGCACAAAGGAGCCGCCACTATTGCGAGTGAGTGGGCCGCGAACCGGTTCGGCAGGAGAGCCGGCCGCGAAATCCTGAATGTACAAGGCACCGGGCTCTGCCAGCACGTTCTCCCCGTTCAGTTCAAGGGCCTCGAGCGCGCCAGTCGCAGAGTCCATCACCAGCCTGGTGCCATCATCCGTGCAGAGCTCCGCCGCAGCCACCGCCGGTTGGGCTACACAGACAGACACGACGACCAGAGCAGCCAATACGATAAGCAGATGCCTCATGATGTCTTCCTCCCGATCTCTTCCTTCCGGTGCGCCTGAGTTGTTCTGACCGCCGTGCCACGCGAGCTGTTCGTGCGGTAGGGGAGAGGCAGGCCCGGCAACGCCACCGGATAGCCTACTTCTCGGCCTCATCCCCCCAGATCTCCACCTCGACGAGGCTCAGCTTCTGCCCGATTTCCCGCTCGGCAAACCAGATGCGCACATACCTGCAGGGCGATCCCTGCGCCAGCGGAATGGCCATATCAAAGACATCCTCACCGGCGTACTCCCCCGGAGCCTCACCCAGCGGATGCCACTTCTCTCCATCCAGGCTCCCCTCCACAGTCACCTCCGGCATCGTCTCGCAGAACCACAGTCCCATCTCCAGCGACGTCCAGGGCTCCTGCAGATCAAACGTAATGGAGCAGCGCTGTGTGCCTTGCCAGCCGACCATCCAGTGGCTTGCAGGCAGTTCGTAAGGAGCCGAGCGTCCGGGCCGCACTTTCCGCGCCATGATCCCCTTCCGCCGGTCGGTCAGATGACCGTCGCTGCACCTGATGGAGCCGGTAGGAATGAGTGTGTCGGGCATTGCATCCGGCACATGGGAATAGCTGTAGGTCGCCCCGACGTCGGGATTCTGTGGATAGCGCGGCTTCTCCTCCTGCCACAGGACGAAGTTGTTCGTCAGGCAGAAGCCCGGGCGCTCAGGCTCCTTCCAGATGACGCTGTCGGGGAAGCGGAAGCGCCAGATATCCAGATCCGTCGGCGCGCCCCAAGCGCTGACCCAGGACGTGAAGAAGTCGCGCCACGCCTCGTCCTCAACCGTTGCGAAGAGCAAGGGATTGCTGCCGAAGAGGATTGCGCGCCCCTTGCCCTGCTCATGCCAGGTGATGGCCGGCGAACCGTCATCATAGGCTGTCACCACCCTGGTGTCGGGGCCCGGCGTCAGCCCATAGGCCGGCCCGTGCAGAGGCAGGTCGGGCCCTCGGGCGGCTGATCTGGCGAACCCCTTCACCTCACGCGCATCGCCGACC
>JAUWOG010000464.1 GCA_030612305.1 Armatimonadota bacterium
GCACCCGCAACTCCCCTCCTCCGTAGGCCTTGCCTTTGCCGTTCGCGTTTTGCTTTCACTATCGGGTGGCTCGGCCAGGCCCGGGGGGGGCGCCGGGCAGGTGAGCATGGTACAAGCATTGCTTGTACTATGCTCAGCTTCCAGCCCGAGTCTGTGTATGGCTTTCCGGCCTGCCCCGCCGGCCGTTGCCGTCGCCTTTTGCCGTTGCTTCTCTCTAGAATCTGTAGCGCGAGCTTCCAGCTCGCGGCCGTTCGCCTTTTGCCTTTTGCCGTCCGCCCTTGCCCCCCTTTCCCACCCACAGAAAAACGCCCGAGGCCATACAACCCCGGGCGCGATACGGTCTTCCTCTGGCTTCGCTGAGCCTACTGGCAGGCAGCAATCAGAGCCTCTGGCGTGCTCCGCTCACGAAGCGGCAAGCCTGCCCGCGATAGGCCTAGTCAGCCTCTGCTTCTTTGACACGGGAGTGCTTCTGCTTGTCTTTGCCGACTGGCGCACGCGCTCTTCCTACAAAAACCATGAGCTCGGGGTTGGCCTGCGGCGGGCCTTCGCTCTGGCTGTCTCTGGCGTTTGGTTGCTGCTGCTTTCGCTTACTCGCCTTTGAGAGTCCCTTTTCGACCTGAACCATCAGATCCGGGTTGGCCTGCGGCGGGCCTTCGTCCTGCGCCCCGGCTTCCTCCTCGCCAGAGCGTTCTTCCTGCTCGTCGGCCTCGTTGCGCATATCCATCTCAGTTCGTACTTATTGTAACACACCTGCCTTGCGACGCCAAGTCACGCCTTCGCGACAGATTGCCATGACGATTGCCCCACGATGGGGCGGAATCCACGGCTTTACTCATGTCGTTGGGCATGGAGTTTGCGTCAGCAAACTCCAAAGCCAGGTGGGCGCTAGCCCAACTTGCTACCGGCACACTTGTTGCAGCTAGCTCACTAACGCAAATGGACATCCTCCAGAAAACCTTCGAACAGAGCGACCTCATGGTGGCCGTCGGCGTCATCGGCCTCGTCGCCATGATGATCATACCGGTCCCGCAGATCGTCCTTGACATGATGATCACGCTCAACTTCGCCCTGGCTCTCTGCATACTCCTCGTCGCCATGTATGTCGAGAAGCCGCTGGATTTCTCGATTTTCCCGCCCCTCCTGCTCATCGGCACGCTCTTTCGTCTGGCCCTCAACATCTCCTCGACGCGCCTGATTCTCCTCCACGCCGAGGCCGGCCAGGTCATCGAGGCGTTCGGTAATTTCGTAGTCGGCGGCGATCTTGTTGTCGGCCTCATCATCTTCCTCATCCTCATCATCATTCAGTTCGTCGTCATCACGAGCGGCTCTCAGCGCGTGGCCGAGGTCGCCGCCCGTTTCACCCTTGACGAGATGCCCGGCAAGCAGATGAGCATAGACGCCGACCTCAACGCCGGGCTCATCAACGAGGTGGATGCTCGCGAGCGCCGTCGGCACATCGAGCGCGAGGCCGATTTCTACGGGGCTATGGATGGTGCCAGCAAGTTCGTGCGCGGCGATGCCATCGCGGCCATCATCATCGTCGTCGTCAACATCATCGGCGGCCTTGCCATCGGCGTACTCCGCCACCACATGGCCGCCGGCGATGCACTCCAGCGCTATGCACTGCTCACCGTCGGTGACGGCCTCGTCAGCCAGATTCCGGCCCTCCTCATCTCCACTGCGACCGGCATCGTCGTCACTCGCGCCGCCTCCGAAGACCATCTCGGCAAGGAGGTCATGCGCCAGCTCCTCGCTCAGCCGCGCCCCCTGATGATCGTCGCTGTCATGTTGCTGGTCTTCGGCCTCGTACCCGGCCTCCCGAAGTTCAGTTTCCTCGCCGCCGCATCTGTTGCCGGAACCGTCTCCTGGGTCGTTTCGCAGCGCGCCGCGCAGGCCGAAGAAGAGCCTGCCGAGCTGGCCGAAGCCCCGGCGGAAGACGCCCTCGACGAGGTCCTCCACATAGACCGCCTCAGCCTTGACATCGGCTACAACCTCGTCGGCATCGTCGGCTCTGCGGCGGAGCCTGCCGCGCCGGCCGAAGCTATGCTGCCGCCGGGTGACCTGCTCGAACGCATCGCCGGGGTCCGCAAGCAGCTTGGCAGGGACATGGGCATCGTCATGCCCTCCGTCCGCATCCGCGACGACATGTCAATGCCCCCGAACGCCTATGTCATCAAGCTCAAGGGCGCCGAGGTTGGCAGGGGAGAGGTCTATCCCAGCCTGCTGCTGGCGATGGCTTCCGATCCGACTGCCGAGCCGATCGGCGGCCGCGACACCGAGGAGCCGGTCTTCGGCTTGCCGGCCAAGTGGATAGACTTCGACAACCGCGGAGTCGCCGAAGCTCGCGGCTACACCGTGGTCGAGCCGACCACTGTCATCGCCACCCATCTCGCCGAGATCGTCAGGTCAAAAGCTGCCGAGCTACTGAATCGCCAGGACGTACAGGCGCTCATCGAGCGGGTCCGCGCGACCCAGCCGGCCGTCGTCACCGAGCTTATCCCGGAAATGGCCTCGGTCGGGCAGGTCCAGGCCGTCCTCCGCAGCCTCCTTACCGAGCGCGTACCGATCCGCGACATGCCCACGATTCTGGAGGCCCTCGCCGATGCCTTGCGCGTCACTGACGACATCGAGGAGGCGACCGAGATCGTGCGGCTGGCCCTCGCCCGCTTCATCAACGAGCAGTACCGCGAGCAGGGCGATCCTCTCCACGTCATCACCGTGCATCCGGAGGTTGAGACACAGATTGCTGAGAACACGGTACGGAGCCTGCAGGGCTCGGTCTGCGCGATCGAGCCGGGCCTCATGCACCAGATGATACAGAGCGCGAAGGAGGCGATTGAGCGCACGATTGCTCGCGGCTATGAGCCGGTGATACTTACTTCTCCGGGTGTGCGGCGCCATCTTCGCTCGCTTTTGGGGCGTTATTTCCCGGCGGTGCCGGTTTTGTCTCATGCTGAGATTATGCCGGAGATCGAGGTGGAGTCGGCGGGCATGATCCAGCTTTCGGGGCCGATCCCGCCCGCGGGCGGGACCGGTTCGCAGCCGGCACCTGACGTCCAGTCCACCCCAGCCGCCGCCTAGTGCCCTGTCCCAGACATAACTTCACATAGTCTGAATAGCTCACCAAACCTGTGGCTCGGCCTCCCAAGAGATGGGTGGCTCGGCCTGAGCTTTCGGCCTCATCGAAAGCTCAGGTGATAAAGCGGGAGGACGCTGCGCGTCCTCCCGCCTTATAAGCTTCCAGCCCGAGGATGCCCTTCATGAATGCCCTTTCCAATTTCAGTTTACTTTTGCCGTTGCCT
>JAUWOG010000506.1 GCA_030612305.1 Armatimonadota bacterium
CAGCAGCGGGATTCTGCAGGTCGAGAGCGGGGACCAGGCGCTGGTGCAGGGGGCAGGGAGCTTGCCGCGGGGGGCGACTGCGGGCTTGCGCGGGATTGATGTGATAGGCCCGGAGGGCTCGATTCACGATCCGCGCCAGGAGGGCGATCAGTGGGTCATAGAGATCTCCAAGGGCGAGGGGGAGATCGAGACGGTTCCGTTTAGGAATCGCCGGGATGAGAACACGTGGTTCCCAGGGCAATTGGCGGGATTCGTCAATGCGATTCGCGAGGGTGGAGAGCCGCGCGGGAGTGGCGAAGACGGCTACAAGGCTCAGGAGATATTCGCAGCGGCGGTACAGAGCATGGAGACGGGGCGGAGGATTGACCTGCCGCTGGAGTGAAAGGTGGATTTGGCGGGTCGAGGGCTACCCTTCGACGCGGATGCGGGCGGGGATCGACTCGACTATCGGGAGGCTCTGTATCGCCGCCAGCGCGCTGGTCAGTTGATCCTCCTGTGCCTCGTGCATGATCCAGATGATGTCGGCGGTCTGCCCGTCGGAATTCTCCTGAATCACCGAGGCGACGCTGACAGCCTGTGAGCCCAGCAGCGTCGCGATAGCCCCGAGCACTCCGGGCTGGTCCTTCACCCTCATGCGGACATAGACCCGGGAGCGCACCTGTCCCATCGGCATGATGTCGGCGAGGCCGACGCAAGTGCACGGCACGCGGCCGGTGGTGCCACGGGATATGTTGCGGGCGCAGTCAATGACATCGCCGGCCACCGCTACGCCAGTGGGCATGGCGCCGGCACCGCGGCCGTAGAGCATCACTTCGTCGCTGGCGCGGCCGCGGATGAAGATGGCGTTGAAGGGCCCGACTACGGCGGCCAGGGGATGAGTGTCGGCGAGCAGGACGGGATGGACGCGGGCCTCGAGTCTGTCTCCGTCGCGGCGCCGACCGATCGCCAGCAGCTTGACGACATAGCCCATCTTCTCGGCATAGGCGATGTCCTCAGGCATGATCTGCGAGATGCCTTCGTGGTAGATCTCCTCGACACTGACGCGGCGGCCGAAAGCGATGGCGGAGAGGATGGCCAGCTTGTTGGTTGCGTCAATGCCCTCGACATCATCGGTCGGGTCGGCTTCGGCATAGCCGAGTTCCTGCGCCTCTTTCAGCGCCACCTCGTAGGAGAGCTTCTCGACGGACATCTTGGTGAGGATGTAGTTGGTGGTGCCGTTGACGATGCCCATGACCTCGTCTATCTGGTCGGCCTCGAGGCTCTCTTTGAGGGTGCGGATGATGGGGATGACGCCGCCGACAGCGCCCTCGAACTCGACATCAACGGACTTGTCGGCTGCGGCGGTGAGAATCTCGTCACCATGCTTGGCGATCATTTCCTTGTTGGAGGTGACGACCGACTTGCCGGCCGCTATCGCACCGAGGACGAAGTCCAGCGCCGGTTTGAGGCCGCCGATGGTCTCGGCCACTATGTGGATGCTGTCATCATTGATGATTTCGGCTGCGTGGGTGGTGCGGAGGTGTTCGGGGACGGAGATGTCGCGGGGGCGGTCCCAGTCTATGTCAGCGACGGCGGCGACAAGGACGGGCCGGCCAACGCGCTGGGCGATACTCTCGGCATTGTCGGTGAGGACCTTGTAGAGGCCGCCGCCGACTACGCCGCAGCCGAGTATGCCTACGTTGATAGTATCGTTTGGCATAAGTGGTTCACCTCCGGATATACTCCTGCCGGGATATAGTCAGAGAACGCCGCAACAGGTGTCGGGCGCCCCAGAGCGCAGTCGGGGAGGTGTGAGCCCCCTCGGGGGCTACACAGCGAGTTGCAGTAACCGTGCCGGACGCTCGCTGACGTTCGGAGAAATCGTGGGCACCGTCGCCGCTAGACATTGCGGTCAATCAACATCAACTGCTGGTCGGCCTCGACATGCTCCCGATTCTCAACCGAGACCTCGGCGATTCTGCCGCGTGTGGGGCTGGTGATGTCGTGGTATAGCTTCATGGCTTCGACTGTGCCGAGTGTGTCGCCCACTTCGACGATGTCGCCCATGCTGACAAAGGGATCTGCGTCAGGTGAGGGTGCGTGGTAGAACGTCCCCCCGACCGGTGCGAGGACCTGTGTGATGTGGTCAGGCAGTTCCTCGACGGTGCCCGGGGTTGGTGCAGTCTGCTGCTGGGGGCAAAGCGCCGGCGGCTGGGAGTTGTGCGCCCTGACGGCTACGGCACAATCGCCCTCTTCGACTTCGATCTCGGCTAGCTGCTCTCGTTGGAGCAGATCAAGAAGCCAGCGGATGTCGTCATCTGAGAAGCAACTCATGACGCCCTCGCTCTTTGTCGGGCAGCGGTCATGAAATGAGCACACGTACAGTGCAAACGACGGGCGCCTACCCGTCGTCACCCTCGGGCGGAGCATGCTGCGCATGCTCATGAAGCCCGAGCTACGCGACTGTTGTCCTGTGTGCAGCAGTGTGTTGGTAGCGGGGGAGGGATTTGAACCCCCGACCGCACGGGTATGAACCGTGTGCTCTAACCATCTGAGCTACCCCGCCACTATCGTGATGCTCCGGAGACTCACGCCAGCGGGTATTAGTCGCGGTCTCCGCTGCGGGCCCTCTTCCTCTTCTTCTTGTTCTTCTTCGCCTGCTTGATTTCCTCGGCCTTTTTGGCTTCCACCTCGCGGCGAATCCGGTCGAGCATCGTGTGTTCTATTTCGCGCAGGGCCGTGTCGTCGTACTGCGCGAGTCGCTCGTGATCAATTCTGCCCATGTCTCAAAACCTCCAAGGGCGTTTAGTGTACAAGATGGTGGGCGACAAGTCAATGGATGCAAGCTGGGCAGGGCCCAACTTGGGGGATGCTGGGCGCAAGCAAAGCTTGGGGGATGCTTCGCATCCCATAGGAGTTTCCCTCGGACACTCCCCGCATCCCATCGGAGTTTGCGTGAGTTTCGTGCCGAAACTCCCGCCAAACTCCACGCGCTAGAGGTTCTGGCGAAGGGCGGAGGATGGGTGCAATCGAGGATTGCGCAGGCGGAAGCTTGGCGGAAGGTGTGGCGGACAAGCAGC
>JAUWOG010000159.1 GCA_030612305.1 Armatimonadota bacterium
ATGGAGGACGCCGTAGCGCGTAGGTCGGGGTTCCAGCCCGACGCCGTTTGGGTTCGGGCAATGTGATGTCCTCCGGCAGGAACGAGTCAGGCTGGAAGCCTGACCTACGCGTTCGAGGTACGCTTTCGAGGTGCGCGTTCGGAATACGCGTTCGGAGTATGCGTTGGAGGTAGGGGCCCGCAGCGGGCGCAGATTTGTGCTCTGGCTGCCGGCATTTTGATTCTGCGTTGGGAGAGGAACGCAAGGGGAGGTTTGCTGCACCATGGATAAGCCGAGGATCGTCGAGAGCCGCCAGATGTCGGTGCTGAGTCCGGAACTGGGCGAGGCCGTCCGCCGGATGCGGATGCGTCACGCGATGTTCGAGAACGACTGCTTCCGCACCGAGGACGACCAGGGGCCGAAGAGCGTGGAGCCGGAATTGCCCCGGGTGAAACTGGAGCGCAATCGGGTCTATACCGGCGAGGGTGAGGCCGGCACGTATAACCACCACTCACAGATTGCGCGCTTCCAGGGGCGCTACTTCTTCGCATTCTCCAACAGCGAGGTCTATGAGGACTACCCCGGCCAGAGCACCATGATAGCGGTGTCCGATACGGGAAGCGAGTGGTCCGAGGCGCGCTGTGTGGTGCCGGGGGATAGAGAGAGCGGCCATCTGCGCTGGACCGGCGGCCTGTACAGCGATGAGGAGCGGCTGTATTTATTCGGCGTGGCGCACTATGCGACGCTCGATGCGACTGTGCCGGGGATGAGGCGGTTCGAGTGGGGGCGCTCGCGGCTCGATATGCACGTCACCAGCGATGGCGATAACTGGGAGGCGCATGAGGGCATCGCCGGTGACAAGACGTTCATCTTCGAGGAGCCGCGTCTCACCGCCGCAGGGCGTCTCATGTGCGGCGCGACGCAGGACGGACATCCGGTGGCGCTGTTTTTCGACCCCGAGGATATGTGCTCGCCGCCGGCAGTAGTGCCGATGCCGGAGCCGGAGGGTGGGGCCGCTTTTCCCTATGGCGAGACAAGCTGGTACCAGACGCCGGAGGGCCTCATCGTGATGTGGTTTCGGGATGAGGCGCAATCGCTGCGGCTCTTCGCGGCGCTGAGCGAAGACGGCGGGCAGAGCTGGTCGCCGCCGCTGCTGACGGATTTCCCGGACTCGATGTCGCGGGTGCGTGCGGGGAGTCTGCCCGACGGGCGCTGCTATCTCGTCGGCAACGCCTATGCGAAGCTGCTGGACCGGAGCAAGCTGACGATCGCCTTCAGCGATGATGGGATCGTCTTCGACCGGATGTATATCCTGCTCGATGATCCGACGGCGCAGCGGGCGTTCGGGCTGCTGAAGGTGCACGGGTATCAGTACCCGGTGACGCTGGCGGAGGAGGGCCGGCTGCTGATCGGGTATTCAGTGAACAAAGAGGACATCGAGTTCGGGGTGCTGGCGACGGCGGGTCTGTAAGGACACCCGACACACCCGGGGAAGGTAGAACTCGGTATCCGCCGGCTCCGCAGAGGACTATGGTTTTTCCCTGTCGCGCCGGAGTTTTTCGCAATGGCGGAAATTGGCGTCGGCGATCATCTGGCCGAGTGCAGGAGTCGAGATGACGCTGACGACGGGCGTGGCCTCATAGCCGCCCCGGCGGAAGGCCTCGAAGGTGGGAATGTAGCCGACAGAGTCGTTGGCCAGCTCGGCGATGAACGTGTAAGGGTGTGGCGACCAGCTCTTGATCTCGAGGCCCCACTCGACGAAGTACTCGCCCGGCGCGGAGCAGAAGATGGCGTCGCCGAGGCGTATGGCCTGGACTTCGCGGGGAGTGACCTTGTCGGGATCGTAGTCATCTATGATCTGGAGCAGGCGCTGGTGACAGCCGCCAGGCTTGGGCGGGTGCTCTGCCTTTGCCTCCGCGACATTCCGCTCGACGATGTCGTCGAGGGGGTACGCAGGCACCTGGAGTATCTCCTGCGCGGCGTCCACGGTAGTGTCCTCGCTGGGCAGGGCCTTCTCGGCGATGCAGACGGCTTTGGCGCCGAGCGCGCGGCCAACCTGCTGGGATTTCTCGACACCCTTGCGCGGCCAGGGACGCTCCAGCAGGTAGGGCACGTGGTTGATGTTGCCACATGCGCCCTGCACGTAGAGCACGATGGTGTCGGGGCCATAGACGCCTCGGATGACCTCCGTCATGACGGCCGGGAAATCGGCGGAGATGAGGTTGCCGCCGGTGACGTCAATGTGGAGCGAGTAGTTGCAGATGAGGGCGAAGGGATCGGCACCCTCGTCGGCAGAGAACTTGACCACGCCGAGCTCGGGATCAGTGGGTCCGGCCGGGCCGACGACATCCGAGCCGTCTCCATGCACGCCGAAGAGCTCTGTCGAGTCGCGGTAGCGGAAGCGGCGGTTGAAGGCGAGGCCCTCTTCAGCTTCGCTGCCGACTGACATGATGGCGGGGCGCTGATTCTCGGCGGCGGCGATGGCGGCATCGGCGATGAGGCCGGGGAGTGTGGCGATCCATTCCTCGTTGCGGGCGATGTGTCGGTTCGGGCGGAGTTCCGGGCCGGTATGAGTGTGCGTCGAGCAGATGAGGACGCGCTCGCCGGGTATGCCGGTAGCGGCGTGGATCTTGTCGCGGGCGGCACGGCTGATCTCGGCGACCATAGTAATCAGGTCGCAGGCGACAATGGCCACACGCTCTGCCCCATCCCCTGCGACAATGGCCTTTGCTTTGAGCTCCGAGATGACGCCCTCGGAGACGCGGGGCTGGAAATAGCCGGCAAGCTCGGTACCGACCGGCGGGGTGATGACAACTTCGGCGGCTCCGACAAGCATCTCTTCTGACATGATGAGCTCCTTCTGACTGATGTGACTGCTGTGTTCCAGGAAGCTAATGGGGCAGGCTGCGTGTCACAGCAGTATCATTTCCCCGGAGCGGCACGCTATTCCTTTACACAGGCAAAAACCCTCCACGGTATGCTGTGGAGGGGTATTGGGTAAGCGAGGGCGGTGCGGCCTAAGAGGTGACTGCGGCCCCCTTGCGACGCCAGACAGCAAGGATGATTATCAGGGCCGGCACCCAGAAGACCGCGGTGGCGCCTATCCAACTGCCGAGGAAGGCCATGTTCTCGACTATGTCATTGAGGAAGGCGCGCGGGCTGAGCTTCTCGACGAGGATCAGCTCGAGGTAGGCGAAATGGGTGCGGTCGCTGAGGTCCTTGAGGGTGGCCTTGTACCGGCTGTTCTGCTCGCGCAGGGCGATGATGCGACGATAAAGCTCGCGCTTGCGGGCCTTGTTCTTCTCCTGCTCATACTTCGCGACCAGCTCGCACTCCTCTGCGCCAAGGTCTCGTATCTCCGCGCCGCGACCGTCATACTCCTTGGTGCGGTCCTCGCTCTCCCCCACCAGACTGATGACCTCTCCGAGCTTGCGGAGGCCGGCCACCACGTCGTCGAGCTGATCCACCGGCACGCGGGCGGATATGAGCGCCTGTTTGTCGCCGCTCTCCTCGACGGTTATGTTCTCCGTGTCCACATATCCGCCGGCTTTCTCGATGATTGAGACGGCCTCGTCGTAGGCCTCTTCAACGTCCTGGACCGCCAATTCGAGTTCCTTGCGCGCGATCTTCTGCCGCTCGCCGCTGTCATCACGCCAGGGCCTGGTCGGAGTTGTAGCAGTTTCCCAGCGGCTGTAGGACTCACCTATTACGGGGACGCTCGGATACCGGGAGACCTGATCCACTGCCTCCAGTTCGGGGATATTGAGCTGCGCGTTGTAGCCGCGAGTGGCATGGTCTCCTGTGCCGTAGCGACGCAGAGCAGATTCGGGCGTCTGCTCCGCCAACTCAATCTCAAGGTTGTAGGTTCTGCCTGCGCGGAGTTCCTCATCTGGCAGTGCGGTGGTTACCGGCGCGGGAGCAGCGGGCGGCTCCGGCTGGCTGTCCATCATCTTCACTTTCTCCGCTTCGATCCCGTAATCACCCGGCGCGGGAGCCGCGGCCGGCTCCGCCCCGTCTGCAATTCTTTCTTCGGGCGCGATGTCACCCGGCGGGAATTCCATAGCGTATGACCTTGGGCGCCGCTCGTGACTCATCGCGACTCGTTTCTGGCGGCCCATCGGGAGCCAGACGCTGATAAGGCTCACAACTAGGACGGCGGCAGCGGCGGCGGCCAGTCCCTGCCACAGGAGTCTGTTCGGGCGCGTCGCCGGCGTCGGTTTGTCGGTCGGTTGCTCGGCTGCCTGCAGGACATCCAAGGCGTCGAGGCACTTCTGCTCGAGGTCGGCAGGTGAGGCCTGCTCGGGAAGATTTTCGAGCATCTCCTCGAGCGGCGTATGGTTGTCGTCAGCTGATTTCTGATTCATTGCGCTCTTCCTTTCCAGCGGCGTCGGCGAAAGCTGCCCCGTCATGGACCAGCATCACCCACAGCTTCCTGAGAGCATGGTGCAGCCGCCAGCGTACGGTGCCGGCGTCCACTTCCTCGACGGCGGCGATCTCGGTGGCCGGGACGCCGGCGAAGTACCTGAGTGCGACGACCCGCCGGTAGGTCTCAGGGAGGCGCTGCACCGCGGCATAGACGACGTGGGCCTGCTGGCTGAGTTGCGCCAGTTGCTCGGCTGTGGGTGCCGGATCGGGGATGTCCTCACACAGCTCGACGGGCGGCTCGTTGCGTCCGCGCTCGCGCCACCAGCTGCGGTTGAGATTGAGCGCGACGCCGTAGAGCCAGACTTCGGGCTTCGACCTGCCCTCATACGTGTGGGCGTTCTGGTAAGCTTCGGGGAAGGTCTCCTGGGTCAGATCGGCGGCCGCCTCGGTGTCACCAGTCAAGCGGAGGTGGAGATTGAAGATGCGCTTGTGCTGCTGGTGCACCATCTGATCCCAGGCCGGGCGGTCGCGGCGCTTGAGCTGCTCGGGAAGACCGGCCCCCGTCGTCATCGTCAGCAGGCTGAGTAGCATTGTCCTGGCGTCCCATCTGTCGGCTTAGTCAAAGACTGTGCGGTGGTGCTCTGCATCCTCTCTGACGTGCTTCATTGTGTTAGTAGTTCCGGCGGGGGGAAACGTTGGCACATTTTTCGTCACGGCTTGTGAGGCACCTGCGGCAGGTGCATATGGCGATGATGAGGAAGTAACCGGTTGCTGTGAGGGCACCACGCGGCACGGACTCGCGCCGGTCACGAACGGGAATGGATCAAACGGAGGGACGAGCCATGACACTCGAAGCGATGCCGGAGGTCTGGCACCACCCGCAGGCGGAAATATGCGGACCGGACATCGAGCACCCCTGCACCACCGGCGGGGCGACTATCCGCCTCAAGGACGGTCGGATAATGCTCATTTACTCCGGCCCGGTCAATCCGCACAACCAGCCGCCCGGCACCTGCCGCACCTATGTGCAGACCTCCGCCGATGAGTGCAAGAGCTGGTCGGAAGAGCGCGAGATAATTCATCACCCCGAATGTCAAGCCGGCGGCGCGACGGTGCTGCGTGACAGCGAAGGCACGCTGTGGGTAATCTACATGGGCTTCTACGCCTCGGTGTGGGACAAGGAAACCAATGAGCCGGATATGGAGAAGACGCGCAGTGACCTGTGGGCGACGTGGAGCCTCGATGAGGGCGAGACGTGGGGCGAGAGTCAGATGATCTTCTCGGGCTACACCGGGGCGATAAATGATGCGAAGGTGTCGTCATCGGGGCATATCATCGTGCCCTTCAGCTACGTGGTGCCGAAGCCGGGGCGGCTGGTCAGCGCCTGCGTCGTCTCCGCGGACAACGGGCAAAGCTGGCAACTCGGCGAGGCCATAGACATCGGCCAGCAGGGCGACCATGCCGGCGCAATCGAGCCGGTCGTCGTCGAACTGCAGGACGGCCGCATCCGGATGCTGATACGCACCGACCTGGGCCATTTCCTGCAGGCGTTCTCGGAGGACAACGGGCTCACGTGGTCCGAGCCGACGGCGACGGAGATTGTCAGCCCGAGCGCGCCCTGCCATATCATCCGCCTGGCAAGCGGCAGACTGGCCATCATCTGGAACAACTTCGGCGAGACCAGCACCGAGGTTCGCAGAAGTGCGCTGTCCATGGCGCTGTCC
>JAUWOG010000581.1 GCA_030612305.1 Armatimonadota bacterium
CCCCACAGCCCGCGGGCGCCACACCCCCCCGACCCCCCCGCTCCGCGGCGCGGAGCGGTAAGAAACCCAACGGCAAACGGCAAAGGCATGGCGGCACGTAAGGAATCGAGTGGCAGGAGGCCTGTAGATGTCTTTTTGGGAAGGTCGGAAAGTTACAGTAACCGGCGGCGCCGGATTCATCGGCTCCCATCTCGTGGAATACCTGGTCTGGGACGGTGCGGAAGTCACGGTGGCGGACAATCTGTCCCGGGGCCGGCTGGAGAATCTGGAGGCAGTGAAAGATGATATCCGCGTCGTGACGGATGACCTGCGAGAGCCGAGTTCGTGCGAGAAGGCGCTCAGCGGGGCGGAAATAGTCATCAACCTCGCGGCGAAGGTGATGAGCATCTCGTACAACCGGGGGCACAGCGCGGACATGTTCACCGAGAATATGCTGCTGCAGGTGAACCCGATACGGGCCGCGCAGCGCGTCGGCGTCGGGCGCTTCGTGCAGACCTCGACGGCGGGTATCTACCCCCATGACGCCCCCGTGCCGACGCCGGAGGACTGGGGCCATAAGGGCGAGCCGGAGCCGACGAAGGCGGGTTACGGATGGGGCAAGCGCAGGGGCGAGCGGCAGGCGCGCTGGTACGCCGAGGAGACGGACATGGAAGTCGTCATCGTGCGGCCATTCAATGCGTATGGCCCTCGGGATTACTACGATGAGGCGACCTCGCATGTTGCGCCGGCGCTCATCAAGAAGGTCCTCGATGGCGATGACCCGATCGAGGTGTGGGGCAGCGGGCATCAGACGCGGGCGCTGGTTCATGCGCGGGATTTCGCCAGGTGCATAGAGCTTTGCACCGAGAAGGCGAGCACGCCGGAGCCGATCAACATCGGGCACGATGAGGAGATCAGCATCAAAGGGCTGGTGGAGCGGATACTGGATCTGACAGGGAGCAATGGCCGCGCGGTGTTCTATGACACGAGAATGCCGGAGGGCTACCCACGGCGGGCAGCAGATACGACGCGGCTGAAGGAAGTCACCGGCGGGTTCGTCCCGCAGACGAGTCTCGACGAGGGCCTGACCGAGATGATTGAGTGGTACGAGGCGCAGGGGTAGAGCAAACGGGAACGGCAAGAGGCAACGGACTCGGGCTGGAAGCTGGGCGGAAGCTTCGCTTCCGCATGGAGTTTGCTTCGCAAACTCCACTCACACCTGAGCGTGGCAAATGACGCCACGCTCAGGCCGAGCCACCCATGCCTTGTGGCGGCAGGAAGCCTGCCATGGAATCTGCGGGAGCAGACTCCTTAGCTGCACTGCGGCGGCAGGAAACCTGCCCCACGGGAGGATGAGAAACAGGCGGCGTAGCTGCTCGAGTCCGAAGCGGGAGGCAGACCATCAGAGTCCTCATCACATCGCTGGTGTATTGGCCGGACAGCACCGGGAATGGGCCGCTGCTGACCGACCTGTCGCGCTGGCTGGTGAGTCGCGGGCATGAAGTCACCGTAGTGTGCGGCTTCCCACACTATGGCCGGGATGAGGTGCCGGAGGAATACCGCGGTAAATGGTGGATGGCCGAGCAGGAGGAGGGAGTGCGGATCCTGCGGGTGCATAACTACGCGTCGCGGAACGTGGGGCGGCTGCACAAGGCGCTCGGGTATCGGCGGTTCACGCTGACGGTTGTGTGGGGCGGGCTGCGGGCCGGGAAGGTGGATGTGATCCTGGTCCCCTCTCCCCCACTCTCGCTGGGAGTGTCGGCGTGGGTTCTGAGCAAGCTGAAGCGGGCACCGTTTGTGTATAATGTGCAGGACCTGTTTCCGGAGGCGTATGTGGAACTCGGGGCGCTGAAGTCGCCACTCGCGATCCGCTTCTTCAAGTCCCTGGCGCGGTTTGTGTATGCAAAGGCGAGTCGCGTTGTGTGCGTGATGAAGAGCCTGTCGGAGGCGGTTGCGGCATACGGAATAGACGAGCACAAGATCCTGACGATCCCGAACTGGGCCGATGCGGCGGAAATCGCGCCCTGCGAGCGGGAGAATGATTTCGCGAGCGAGCACGGGCTGAACGGTGAGTTCGTGGTGCAGTATGCGGGGAACCTGGGGATGTCGCAGCGGCTGGACCTGGTGCTCGAATGCGCGCGGCAGATGGCGGATGAGAACGTGCATTTCGTGCTCATCGGGAGCGGGGCACAGAAGGACGAGCTGGCCGCGGCGATAGAGGAGGGGGAGCTGGAGAATGTGACGCTGCTGGACACGCAGCCCCGCGAGCGTCTCGCGGAGGTGCTGGGCAGTTGCGATGTGGCGATGGTGCCGCTGGCGGCGGGGATGAGCCGGACGAGCTTTCCGTCGAAGATCTATACGATTATGGCGAGCGGGCGGCCGATGATTGCGGCGCTGGACGCCGGCTCGGATGCGCGGAGCTTCGTCGAGGAATGCGAATGTGGGATGGTGATTGACCCGGATGACGGCGGGCAGATGCTGGCGGCGATCCGGACGCTGAAGCGAGATACTGAGCGCGCCGCACGGATGGGCGAACAAGGGCGAACAGAGCTGGAGAAACGGGCCTTGCGGGAGAGTTCGCTGGCGGCGTACGAGGAGGTCCTGGAGCAACTCGCCCGCGGCGTATGAGGAGGTCTTGAAGCAGTTGCCGCGCGGCGCCTGAACCCTTCTCTGCCCCGCCTCGTTGCCTCTGCCGTTTG
>JAUWOG010000091.1 GCA_030612305.1 Armatimonadota bacterium
GATGAATTGTCGCACGTTTCTAACAGATACGACAATAACGTCAATAAATGGCAACAACAGGCTCCAAGCAATTCGAGCACAAACCCCTTCTCTCGAATAAAGCAGCAGCGTCTTCCAGCCCGACTCCTCTCTTTACGAGCAACCCGGGCTAATGCACGCTCGACACCGGCTTGTGACGTCCGGCGATTTCCGCCATCATATCCCAGAGCACAGCGACGACCACGACTGCCGCGACCAGGAGGCTCAGGTACACCATCTGCCCGCCGAGGTCCTTCAGGTCGCTTGACTTCGTCAGCTTGAAGACGATACCCAGCACAATTCCCAGCGGCGGCAAGACGGCCGCGACCACCAGCAGCCCCACACGCGTCAGCGCCGTCAGCGCCACGACATCGGGTACCTGGCCGGCCTTGACAGCCGATATTGCCCGACGCGCCGTGATAAAGCGAAGCAGCTCTCCTACCCCACAGAGATAGCCGGCCAGACTTAGCCCCCCGGTCATCACGAACACCACTGCCGGATCCCATAGCATCCCGAGCCGCTTCGCCCGTAGAGCGCCCCAATCAATGTCCCCCAACGCCGAGAAGCCACCTAGCTGTTGCAGCATATCCCTTGCCACCGAGGTCAGCACCAGCCCCACCAGCAGGCTGATGACAGTTGCCACGATGATCGCAGGCAGCGACTTCCTCAGCTCCTCCGCCAACTGCCTGTCGAACACTCGCAACCGTGTCTCTTCCGACGTCTCACCGGCCGAGGCAACGCCCGCTGAAGCCGGATTGACGCTCGCCGCGCCATACCCGTGCGCGCTCGTCCCTGGGCCCAGTCGAGTATCCTCCTCCTCATCCACTACCAACGGACACCCACATTCCACGCACACCGTATCCACACGCCCCACATCGGCTGCGCATTTCGGACACGTTTTCTTTGCTCTTGCCATTACTGCGAACACCTCCGCGACACGTAAATGTAATCCATTCGCCTCTTCATCTACATATACTTCGCCGCGTCGCTCAGTTTCCCTCCCTGCTTGCCTCTTGCCCAACACACCCCCGCCGGTGTATATTGAGCACTACAGAGAAGGTCTGCCCGACGACCGAGGAGAACAATACACCTCGTCCCCAAATCCCGGAGGCACCTAGTACGTGGAAGCACAACCTCTTGCACGCGAAACTGACATGCCTGGACGCGGTCCAGCCGGCGAACTCCGCGGCCTGAGCATGCCTGCTTTTGTGCTTTCCATTGGCTTCCTTGTCGTCGGTATGATCTGGATCTACGCCGCCGGAATGGTCGGCCGCGGCGCACAGGTCGGAGAGAGCGTCCCCGTCATACCCGCCATGGGCGCGCTCATGTTGCTCACCGTGCTCGCCCCCCTGCTCCGCGCCCTCTGGCATCGCCTCGACCTCCCACAGGCCGATGTCCTTCTCGTCTATGTCTTCCTCTGCATCGCCGTCACCTGTGCATCTGTCGGCGTCGTCCGCCTGCTCATGCCATCTCTGACCGCCGCCCAGTACTTCGCCTCACACGACAACGACCTCGGCCTCATCGGCACCCATCTGCCCACCTGGCTGGTTCCTCAGGATGAGCAAGCGATCCGCGATATGTACGAGGGGGCCGACGGCGAGGTCATCCCCTGGCGCCCATGGATCGTGCCACTCTCCTTCTGGACGCTCTTCCTCCTCATCACATTCCTCGCCATGCTCGGCCTCACTGCGCTCTTCCGCCGCCGCTGGGCTGAAAAGGAACATCTCGTCTTTCCCATTGTCCATCTCGTCGTGGACATCTCCGACCAGCGCGGCTCACGCCTGGCCACTGCTTTCTTCCGCAACCCCGTCATGTGGACCGGCTTCGCCCTCGCCGCCATGTATAACATAGCCAATATTATCCACGCCTGGAACCCATCCGTACCCGCAATGGGCCGGGCCTACAGCATCAGCGCGCTCTTCACCGAGCGCCCCTGGTCTGCTATCGCTCCTCTTTCAATCGCCTGGCGACCCGAGAACTTCGGCCTCGCATACCTTGTCTCCACCGAGATCACTCTCTCAGTCTGGGTCTTCTACCTGCTGCTGCGCGTCAGCAATGTTGGCGCCGTCGTTGCCGGATATGACATACCAGGCTTCCCCTTCGATCAGCAGCAGTCGGCAGGAGCCTATCTCGCTATCGGCATCTTTCTCATCTGGGTTGCCCGCGAAGACCTCGCCAACATCTTCTCCAAAGCCTTCACCCCGGCCGCCTCCGAACTCAACGAAAGCAACGAACTGATGCCCTACAAATGGGCACTCATCGCTGCCATCGGCGGCTACGTTGGCATGGTCATCTTTGCCGCCAAGGCTGGCATGCTGCTCTGGACCGCGGCCATTTATTTCGCATTGATTCTGCTCTTTGCCATGGTCTATGCCCGCGCGCGCGCCGAGGCCGGCGCCGCCATGGTCTGGCTCTTCCCCTTCTACCAGCACAAGCGCATGATGACATACGCCCTCGGCTCCGCGCCCCTCGCACCACGTGGCGACATCACCAATCTCACCGTCCTATCCATGTTCATGTTCCTCAGTCGCGGCTACTACCAGTCAATGATGGCCTACCAGCTCGAGGCCTCAAAGATCGCCAGCATCGTCAATGTCCGCCAACGCGCCATGACCACGTGGCTCATCATCGCACTCCTGCTCGGACTATTTGGCGCATATCACACTCATTTGAAGGCCTATTACACACACGGGTCGAATGTACTCGAGGGGGGCACAACTGAAGGCGGGTATCGTACCAGGCTCTCAAAGCAGGAGTACGAGGCCACCGCCGGATACCTGAAAGGTCACGTCGGGCCCGATACTCAGCGCACCACTGCCGGTGCAATCGGCTTCTTGATAGCTGCCGCACTGATAGTCTTGCGCGCCCTGTTCTTGCGCTTCCCACTGCACCCGCTCGGATACGCCATGGTCACGTCCTACGGTGGCCCCATCTGGGGACCGTTCTTCATCGTATGGATGATCAAGACGGTCGTGATGCGCGTAGGCGGCATGCGTCTGTACCGCCAGTTGATCCCATTCTTCATCGGGATCGTGCTGGGCCATTTCTTCACTGTGGGCATGGTCTGGGGATGGCTCAACCTGTTCGTCAGCACCAAGCACGCCTATTCCGTCCATTTCGGCTGAGCCGACAATCCGGAGACCGCCGCAACAGACTCGGCTCGACTCGGCGCGGCTCGACGCGGTGGCAGACAGATGCGCACAGTCTAAGCTTCTGGGCGCAGCACCTTGGGCTTCATGAGGACGCACAGCGTCCCCACACGCCGGTTCGCTCATACGAGCAATAGAGGAGAGATATCCACATGCCAAACCGTTGCGACCGCAACTACCCTCGCCCGGCCGGGCGCCTGCTCATGCTCACGGCCATGTTCGCTCTCGGCTGTCTCATCAGCCCTGCGATGGCTGCTGCCGGCACCCACGAGCAATGGGCCTCCGGTATTGACATGCAGAGAGTCGTCGCTGACCTCCAGACCATGGAGGACCTTGGCAGCCGTGTCGCCGGATATTCCGGTAACGACCGCGCCGCCGACATCGTCCTCGCCGAGTTCAAGCGCCTCGGCCTCGAGACCATGGTCCAGAAGTTCAATGTCCCAACACCCGTGGACTATGGCAGCTACCTCGAGATTGATGGCAAACGCTATCATCTCGACGCCTTGTGGCCAAACCTCATCCGCACCTCGCAGGTGGACAAAGACGGCCTCACCGGCCCCGTCATCTACGTTCGCGAGGGCACACTCACACCCTTCAACGGTAAGGACGTTCAGGGCGCTATCGTAATGATGGATTTCAATACCCAGCAGAACTGGATGAACGCGCCGCTACTCGGTGCCGCCGCTGTCCTCTTCATTGAGCCGCTCGAGACTACCCGAGGTGAAGCCGAGACGAAGCTCCTCCGTGTCCCCATAGATGTGCCCAGGTTCTACGTCGGTGGCGACGAAGCCGCCGAAATCCTCGCCAAGCTCGCCGAGAGCGATATTCAGGGCACCGTTGGCTATGATAAGCCCATGGTCTGGGAGAACCGCGCCAACCGCAATGTCATCGGCATTCTCAAGGGCAGGAATGCTCAACTAGCCAAAGAGGCTGTGATCCTGGAAGCATACTATGACTCCATGTCAATCGTCCCGGCACGCGCGCCCGGCGCCTCCGATGCCTGTGGCATCGTCAGCCTCCTCGAGATCGCGCGCCTCCTCGCCGACAACCCGCCGGACCGCACCGTCATCTTCCTGGCCACTAGCGCCCATTTCCTCGGCCTCGCAGGAACGCGTGAATTCGTCAACCTTTGGGGCCGGGAGCCCCGCAAGGAGCGCTTCCGCGACCGCCGACTCAAAGAGCTCGAAAGAGAGCTCAAAGAGCTTGAGAGATCGCTGGAAGAGACCACGACGAGACTCGCAGAAGTCATGGAGCGCCTCCAGACCGCCACTGAACGCGAGTTGCAGCTCAAGCCTGCCAACGTCCTCGTTGGACAGCTCGAACTCAGCCCGCCCGGCGCCGAAGAGCGCGTCGAGCGACTCACAGCCGACATCGCCAACAAGTACAATGACATCGCCATCTGGAACCGCCTCGACCAGTTCGAGCGCATACACATGCTCATCGGACTCGATCTGAGCACCCACAACAACACCCTCGGCGCCTTTCAGGTCGGCTGGTATTTCGTCCAGGCACACCTGCTTCGCTTCTACTCGCCCGTCGGTAAGCAGCTTACCAAGTACGCCGAAGCAGCCGCCGCCGCACTCGGATACGAGGTCGGCAATGTCTTCGTGGACGGAATCAACCCGGTCAAGGGCCGCGAGTGGCACACCTTCTTCCCCGGCAAGATCGCCTTCGACCATGAGATGATGATACGCGGCGGCCGGCCCGGCTTCGTCTTCACTACCGTCAACGATGCTCGCTCCCTTGTTGACACCCCGCTCGACACCGTCGCCAGCCTCAACATCGGCAACCTCCAGACACAGTTGCGCATGTTGGTCTGTCTCCTCACCGACTTCATCAACGAGCCCGAACTCAGAGAAGTCGCACTCAAACGCGTCGAGGCCCTCAAAAAGATGGACGACCTCGAAGACATCAGGGGCGCCGTCCTCGAGTTCCGACGCAAGGAATCCTTTGTCCCCAACACTCCCGTCCCCAATGCCCTCGTCCTCGTCCAGGGCACCTCACGCATGATGATGGGCGTTCACACCGAGACCCTCTCCATGTCCAACGAGACCAGCGAGTTCATGCTTCGTGGCGAGATGAGTGGCACGGGCGCAAAGCTCGAAGCCTACGCATTCTCTCCCCGCAACGGCGACATCGTCTATGCCCCCGACCACGGGCCTGACGGCGACGCCAAATACCCCAGAGACGTCTCCGGACGCTCCGGACTCAAGCGCCCGGTCATAGTCTTCGCTTGCGCAACCACGGACATCTACGACCTTGTTGACGAACGCTACTTCCAGACGCTCCAGAAAATGTTCGTCTATGACGCCAAAAACAACAGCGCCCCCATCTCCTACGGATTCTCCCTCCCCGTCGTCGCCAGCGGAGGCGCCGAGTTCCCATCCTATGTCGAGCCCTGTGCCGCCGTCTATTCACTTCCCAACGTGGCCCTCGAGATCACCATGGGCATGGGGCTGCTCGGTGTCCGCATGATCCTCATCAATTCCACGGACAATGATCCGGAGGGCGAAGGCTTCAGAGCCGCCAACACCCCCGGCATTCCGTTCACTCCGCTTCAGGCCGCCCGCGACATGTGGCGCATAGACGAATACCGCATGAACAAGCTCGCCGAGCGCGGCATCACCAATGCGCGCCTCACAAGCCTCCATGACATGGCCAAAGAATCTCTCGATGTCGCCGAAAACAGTATCAGAGAGCGGGAGTACGACAAGGGCATCGCCGCCGCGCGACACGCCTGGGGATATGAATCACGCGCCTATCCAGACGTCCAGCGCACCTCCCTCGACGTCGTCAAGGGCGTGCTCTTCTACCTCGCCCTCCTCATCCCCTTCGCCTACTTCGGCGAGCGACTTCTCATCGCCTCAAGGACCGTCATCGGCACCATCATCGGCACGGTCATCGTCTTCCTCGTCGTATTCATGTGCCTCGCCATGGTACATCCCGCATTCAAGCTCACCGCCAATCCACCAATCATCCTGCTCGCCTTCATCATCATGGCGCTGGCAGTTGTCGTTATCGCCATTGTCACGATGAAGTTCAACGAGCAGCTCAAGGCGATGAAGCAATCGCGTGGCGGCGTCCATGAAGCTGATGTCGGCCGCCTTTCCGCGACCACTGCCGCATTCAGCCTTGGCATCGCCAACATGCGCCGTCGCAAGATCCGAACGGCTCTCACCGCTGTCACTCTCATTCTCCTCACCTTCACAGTCATCAGCTTCACGTCCGTCGTTGCCGGCCTCAGGATCAACGAAATCAAGCTCCCCTTCGCTCCCGCCTACCAGGGCGTCATGCTCCGCGACCGCTCCTGGCTCTCGCTCGAATCGCCCACTGCAGACATCATCGCCAACGAATTCGCCAATACCGGCACAGTCTCCCCGCGCGCCTGGTACACCTCCGCTCAGATTGACAAAGAGCTCATGGTTGATGTCACCAACGCCGCCAATCTCGCCAAAAAGTACACCATCAGTTGCATCATCGGCCTCTCGCCCCAGGAACAGCAGGTTATGAAGGTCAGCGACATGATCATCGCCGGACGCTGGATAAGCGCCGAAGACAAGAACACCTGTCTCATACCAACCAGCGTCGCCGATGCACTCGGCATCACCCAGGATGACATCGGCGCCGCCGAGGTCATCATGTTTGGCAGCCGTTACCGCGTCATCGGCATCGTCAGTGAAGAGCAGATGCGCAAGCTCCGTGACCTTGACGGCGAGCCGCTCATGCCCGTCAACTACGCCTTGCTGCGGCCCGAAATCCTCAAGGAACTCCAGCGCCAGGCCGAACAGCGCTCTCAGCTCGGCGCCAGCAGCGCCGGCTCGCTCCTCCAGGAGTACAAGCACTTCGGACCCGAGAAACTCATCATTCTCCCCTACAACCGCGTCCTCGAACTGGGCGGCACACTCCGCTCCATCGCCATCGCCTTCGATGATTCGGACACGGTCCTCACCAACGTGCAGAAAATGATGAAGCGCTTTGCGCTCTCCCTTTACACCGGCCTCGAGGACGCCACGTATCTGTTCAGCTCAGTGGGCGTCACCTCACTCAGCGGCATGGAGAGCATCATCATCCCCATCCTCATCGCGGCCCTCATCGTGCTCAACACCATGCTCGGCGCCGTCCACGAACGCACCCGTGAAATCGGCATCTACAGCTCACTGGGCCTCGCACCCTCCCATATCTCGATGCTCTTCCTCGCCGAAGCGGCCGTCTTCGCCGTTCTCGGTGCCATCATGGGCTACCTGCTGGGGCAGGTCCTCACCAAAATACTCTATGCCACCGGCAGTACCCATGGACTCGAGCTCAACTACTCATCGCTCGCCGCAATAGCGGTGACTGTTATCTCCATGGCCGTCGTCATCCTTTCGACGCTGTATCCTAGTAAGCAGGCATCAAGAATTGCCTCGCCCGGCATCGAACGCCGCTGGTCACTGCCCGATCCCGACGGCGATCAGATGGTCATTACTCTCCCCTTCACCGTCACGGGCCGCGATGCCCACGGTGTCTCGGCATTCCTCAAGGAGTTCTTCGATGAGTACGTCGGATACGCGGGGGGCGACTTCCTGGCGGAGAACGTCCGTCTCGAGCCGGAGCAATACGAGCTCGGCGAGGGCATGGCAATTCACCTGCGCATGTGGCTGGCGCCCTACGATCGCGGCGTCAGCCAGGACTTCAGCCTCGGCTGCGAGCCGACTGGCGACAGCGACA
>JAUWOG010000318.1 GCA_030612305.1 Armatimonadota bacterium
TGACAGAGTTGTGGCATACGACAGTGTAATGGTTCCGCCCGCACCGGCATCTACCTGCTTACCGGGCGAGTATGTGGGAGATAGACCTCATTGCGCAGGTGGGGATCGTGGTATAATGGTCGCAGAAGCATTGGGCACAGAAGGATCGGGAGTGCGTTCGCGCTACCAGCGAAGCGGAGAAGACGTAGAGAGCCAGGATGACCGCTACATCTTGCCGGGCGGTTTTTTCGACCGCCCTCTCACTGCGCGGGAAATCGAGGATTTTGCCCTCTGTCCGCGCAGGTTCCTGCTGGCGCAATTCGTCAGCCGCGAGGAGACACGCCGCTTCCTCGGCGGCCCCGCTGTGCTGCACAATGCGCTGCGCGGCAGCATCGTGCGGCTCTACAGGGAGAGCAATCCGGCGGACGGCGCAGAGACGAGGCTGCTGCAGAGCTTCGATGAGCTCTGGGAGGGCGAGCTGTGCGCCGATAGCGTGGAGGAGGAGAGGCTGGCGGCGCAAGGGCGACGAATTCTGCCGGCGTTCGCTGCTGGTTGGGTAGGGGAGAGGCCGGCGGCTCTGGCAGCGGACATGTCGCTGAGCGGCGAGGTTTGTGGCGTCGCACTCGTCGCGGTGGCCGACCTCGTGCTTGCGGCCGCAGGAGAAGGGGAACCGATTGAAGTAGTCAGGTTCAACTCGAGGCGCCGGCCGCCGGGTCCTGCGGACCTGGCGAAGGACCTTTCGGCTGGAGTGCTGTTGGTTCTGGCGCGGCAGGAGTTCGCTCCCCGGGAGGTGAAGGTCGGCTACTACTGCCTGCGTCCGGGCAGGCTCGTGGATGTGACCATGTCCGATGAGGCGGTAGAGTATCTGCGGCACGATGTGGGCTCAAGGGTGAAGAGAATGAGGCGGGAGACGGAATTCGCTCCCCGCAAGGGCAAGCACTGCCGGTGGTGCCGGGTTCGAAGCCGGTGTGAAATATGGCGGCGATGAAGCGGATCGTGGCCTGTGGCTGGGCAGTTGTCGTGCTGTCGGCGACGGTCGTGGCCGATGAGCACGCCCTGCAGACAGAGCATTTCCGCATCGCCTACCCGAGCGGATACTATGAGAAAGCGGCGCTTGTGGGTCGTGTAGCAGAGCACGCGTTGGAGGTATTGACGGCCTCGCTGGATGTCGAGCTTGAACGAGAGGTCGAGATTCATCTGTTTGCGACGCGGACAGAGATGTTCGCCTGGCTGGGCTCCGAGCCGCAGCCGTACGTAATGGGCCTCGCGGTGCCGGGACGCAACGCGATATTGCTGGGGATTGTGAAGGATGAGCCGCTGGCGCGGACGACTGCGCACGAGCTGGCGCATATCGTCCTGTTCGAGAAGTTCGGCTCGATGCACCCGGCGGACCAGCCGCGCTGGCTTCACGAGGGCGTCGCGCAGTTTGCGACCGGGGAGCTGACAGCGGACCAACGGAGTCTGCTGGGCGAGGCGTCGGTCGGCGATGAACTGATGGGGATTGAGGAGATGGAGCGTGCGTTCGGCGGCGGCCATGCGCAGGTCGGTCTGGCCTATGCGGAGTCGTTCACGCTGGTCGAATACCTGCAGGAGTTGCGTCCGGAGGGCGGAATCGCGGCATTCGTGGCGAACCTTGAGGCTACGGGCGACCTGGACCGCGCGATGATCCGCACCTACGAAAAGACGCAAGCTCAAATCGAGGCGGAGTGGCTGGGGCGCATCCGGGCTGAGTACTTGAAGGCCGGCCTGCCGCTTTCGGCAGACCTCATGGTGTGGGCTGCGATGGGCGTGCTTTTCATATTTGCCATCATCATTCAGTGCCGGAGGCGTGCAGCGATACGCAGGCGTCTGGAGGAAGAGGAAGAACTCAGAGAGCTCTTCGGCCGATAGCCGCACGGACGACAGCAGAGAGAGGAGCAAGCGAAGTGCTGGAAGCGATGGGCAACTACATTCAGGCCGTGTGGCATTCGACGCTGATGACGAGACTGGTGCACGCGATACTGGCAGCCGCGGTGTTTGAGGCGTTGATACTGCTGAGCCGATCGTGGCTCACGAAGGCATTCAAGCGGGTGCTGGCGCGCGACCTGCACCGTGATGCGACAATGCGCGTGCTGCGGCGGCGGGTGGTGCTGGGGGTGCCGCTGCTGCTGAGGCAGGGCATCCTGATCGCGACGGGTCTGCTGGTGATGCTGCGGTATCTGGGGTTTCAGACGGGCGCGGAGTTAGTGCCCGTCGGCCTGGCTCTCGTGCTGATCGGGCTGGTGGCATTTCGGAATGCACTGGCCGATGCGGCGGCGGGCTACCTCATCATCTACGACGACCTGTTCAGCGTCGGCGACCGCATCACCGTCGGCGATACAACCGGCGAGGTGGTGCAGATGGGTCTGCGGGCCACGCAGTTGCTGACGCCCGACGGACGCCATGTGACGCTGCCGAACCGGCGCGTTCGCGGAGTGACGAACCATACGCGGGCCAAGACCGAGGGCGCGCAGAGCAACCGCTAGCGGGACGGAATTGTTCGCATACTGAGGAGTGGTGGATATGGCTTTGCCCGAGATCATGCAGGACGTTCAGGTGACGGTCTATGATTTCAACACTGGCGCGCAGGTCGGCGTCGGAAAGAGCGATGTGAGGTTCGTCGCAGAAACGGACCACCGGAAGGGCTTGCGCAGCCTCTTCCGGGGCGAGTTCCGTCCGGCCACGAAAGAGAACGCGGATGGCTTGAAGGCCGCTCTCATCCGCGCCTTCAGCAGCGGCGGCGCGTCGCATACGATGCTCTTCGACCACGAGGGGCGCACGTACAGCCTGACGGTGAAGTTCGAGCTCGGTGACGAGACCTTCCCGTTCACAGGCCGCTCCGAGCCGAGCATCGTGTGAGCGAGGCGACCTCAGCGGGCGGGCGCGCTCAGGGCGTAACTACGGTCGCCAGGGTGGCGCCCTCGGTAGCGTAAGGGTGCATCGCGGGCAGCGCCACGTCGCAGTGCTCGCGACGGCATCCGTAGCTCCAGAGATAGCCGCTCACAGGCGCGAGAAGCTCGACGGTCTCGAGGTCCTCGTCAGAGATGATGTGCCCCAACTTCTGGCCCTTCTCCACGTAGTCCGATGTCTCAAGGCCTGCCTCGACGAACATCCCATTGCAGGGCGCTTCGAGGGGGTGCTGGTCGTCCTTTGTCTCGTCGGAAATGCCGAGTACGGGGCCGTCGAGCAGCTCCGGCTCGCCCTCCATCATGCCGAAGAACTTCGCGAGGTTGATGGCGGCGCGGAGGCCTATCTGAACCTGCTTCTCGATGATGATGTACTGGCCGGCAAGCTCGATGCAGTTGGCCGCCCGGCCGGAGTCGTTGAAGAGATTGGTGATGGTCGTCCCCCCGGCATCAGGCTCCGGCGGCGGAGCAACGTTCCAGCGGATGAAACGTATGGCGGTCACCGCGGCCATCTGTGGGGAGAGACTATGATTGCTTCTGGTCAGCGTCGCGGTGGCGGTGAACTTCGACCAACTGTGCAGGTCAAGGCAGCGGGTGCAGTGGCGGACGGCCGCTTCGTGTATGGAATGGGAAACGCGCTCGGTGTCATTGCCATCGGGATCGCCGGGCCAGGTGCGGTTCATGTTGTGGCCCTCGGCATCGGCGTAGGCCTGCTCGGGGCCGAGGCTGATGTGCGGACGACGGTAGCGCACGGCAGGCAAATTGGTGAAGGGGACGAGGTACACTGTGCCCTTCTTGAGGTCGCGTTCGCAGACCTCCCTGAATCTGTGGATGACCTCGCAGCCCTGGACTTCGTTACCATGCTGGGCTGCGGTGACGAGGAACGCCTCTCCCTCGCCGCCGGTGTCGCGGCGCCAGTAAGGAGTTCTTAGCTCGGTATCATCGGTCAGCGTGGCAACAGCGTAATCAAGCTTTGTCTCAACAGCCATGTATTCCGCCTCCATTGAAGTGGAGCTTGTGCGTTTGCCGGGGCAGGGATTGACATCAGCGGGCACCGATGTCCTGGCAGACGCCCTCCGGCAATTCACCGAAGCATGTCGCGGCGCGGAGTTGCTCGTATCGCCGGCAAAGCTGTTGTGGGGTCGTCTCAAGCAGGGCTTCAGCGCCGAAGCTTTCGCAGCAGCGCGAGGCGGTGATCGTTCCGAGTGCCACTGCAATGCGCAGGTCAGGTTCACGGTGGCTGTCGGCCGAGGCGAGGTATCCCATCAACCCGCCGGCGAAGGAATCGCCTGCGCCGGTGGGATCCTGCACGTCCGGCAACGGGCAGCAGGGCAATGTGAAGCGCGCCTCCTTCGAGACAAGTGTGGCGCCATACTCGCCCATCTTGATGATGAGGTACTGCGGGCCGAGAGCGAGTATCTGCTGCGCAGCGCGGTTGAGGTTGGGGTCGCCGGCGAACTGGCGGACCTCGGCATCGTTCATCAGCACGAGGTTGACGCGCCGGATGACT
>JAUWOG010000371.1 GCA_030612305.1 Armatimonadota bacterium
TGACGATCTACCTCGACGGTGAACTGGTCCCCGAGGAGCAGGCGAAGATATCGGTCTTCGACCACGGGGTGCTGTATGGCGATGGCGTGTTTGAGGGGATTCGTGCATACAATGGGCGAGTGTTCCGGCTGGAGCAGCACCTCGACCGTCTGTACGACGGTGCGCGCGCGCTAAAGCTGCAGATACCGCTGGACAAGGCGGAGATGACGGAGGCGGTGCTGGAAACGCTGCGGGCCAACGAGCTGCGTGACGCTTACATCCGTCTGGTGGTGACGCGTGGGCGCGGGGATCTGGGGCTGGACCCGCTCAAGTGCCCGATGCCCAGCGTATTCATCATCGCCGCCTCGATAGCGCTGTACCCCGAGGAGCACTATGAGACGGGCCTGGAATTGATAACGTGCGCTACGCGCCGCCACGATCCGGCGTCATTGGATGCCGGTATCAAGTCGCTGAACTATCTCAACAATATACTCGCCAAGATGGAGACGACTCAGGCGGGGGTGCCGGAGGGCATCATGCTGTCCACGGAGGGCTATGTGGCCGAGTGCACGGGCGTCAATATCTTCCTGGTCAACGACGGGGAGCTGATTACCCCGCCGCTGCACATCGGGAATCTGGGCGGCATAACGCGAGACACAGTCATGGAGCTGGCCGAGCTGCGGGGGCTACCGGTACATGAGGAGCTGTTCCGCCTCAAGGAAGTCTATTGTGCCGACGAGTGCTTCGTCACCGGCACGGCAGCGGAGCTAGTTCCTGTGGCTACCGTTGATGGTCGGCAGATCGGCGATGGGAAGCCCGGGCGGGTAACGGAACTGCTGCGCGAGTCGTTTGTTGCCTTAACTCAGTCCGAAGGTACGCCGATATACGACTGAGGCGACACACACCGGACATCCGGCTCCGTCTTCGGCAAGAGAGCGGTCGCATGGAACGGTCGGACCCGGGCAGTGTCTGGTGGGACGGGGAATCTGGGTCGGTGGCGGAGGTCGCGGAGTGGCAGGTGCGGCCGGCTTGGGGAACTTGGGCCGCGCCCCGTGCGTTTAGTATAGCAAATACTAAGCGCCATCATGCCGCTTGCGTATGATAGTGCTGCGCTTGGGTGCGCGAATTGCAGACAGCCAGCCTTGGCAGGCAACGCGCATGAGCGAGGGTGGCTGCGATATATTGTTGCTTGGGGAACACGATTGGCTGCTGGGGAGTCCTTTTGACTGAGAAGCAGTCCGGGCGCAGGTTCTTGATGATAATTTGCGTGAGCAAAGACATCGAGAAGGCGTCTAATGATATAGAGGAAATAGCAGACACTATAGAGACGAAGTAGTAATCAAGGGGAAGTCCTGTCAATGGAATTATGGCAGCGTTTCACGAGCCGTGCTCGACGGGCTGTGCTGATGGCTCATGATGAGGCACAGCGGATGGGGATGCAGCTTATCTCGACCGAACACTTGCTGCTCGGTCTGATGAGGCTGCGCGAGGGTGTGGCTGCAGAGATACTCGAGAGTCTGGACCTCGACCTGGATCGGCTCCGCAGCGGGCTTCGCCGGCAGATGGAAGCCGAGGTTGGCGGGGAGGGTTCGTCGGAGGTTTCCTTCACGCCCGAGGCTCAGCGCGTACTGAGCCGGGCGTATGCAGAGGCCCGGCAGCTCGGGGACTACCACATCGGCACGGAGCACATCCTTCTGGGGCTGCTGCGGGAAGGCCGTGGCGCCGCATACCGGCTGCTGCGGCGGCAGGGCGCGGACCTGCCGATGGTGCGGCAAGCGCTGCGCGAGATCTCGGGCCGCGGTGAGGAGGCCGGGCAGGGGGGAGAAGAAGACGCCGGGGAAACGCCGACACTCGACTACTTCAGCCGCGACCTGACAGAGCTGGCGCGGGAGGGCAAGCTCGACCCGATGGTCAACCGTGAGACTGAGACGGAGCGCGTCATCCAGATACTGTGCCGCCGCACGAAGAACAACCCCTGCCTCATCGGCGAGGCGGGTGTGGGCAAGACGGCGATTGTCGAGGGTCTGGCCCAGAAAATCGTCAACAGAGAAATCCCGCCACTGCTGCAGGACAAGCGTGTCGTCGCGCTCGACCTGGCCAGCCTCGTCGCCGGTACGAAATACCGTGGTGAGTTCGAGGATCGGATGAAACGAGTGCTGGAGGAGATACGGGAGAGCAAGGGGCAGATAATCGTCTTCCTCGACGAGCTGCACACGATCGTAGGTACGGGCGCGGCCGAGGGTGCGATGGACGCGTCGAATATCCTCAAGCCCGGGCTGGCGCGCGGGGAACTCCAGTGCATCGGCGCCGCCACCAACGATGAATACCGGAAGTACATCGAGAAGACGCCATCTCTGGAGCGCCGCTTCCAGGCCGTGAAGGTCCTGGAGCCGGACGCTGAGAACACCATGGACATACTCCTTGGCATCCGTGCGCGGTACGAGGAATTCCACCGCGTGCAGATGACGGAGGACGCGCTGCAGACGGCGGTTGATCTGTCGGTGCGCTACATCAGCGACCGGGCGCTTCCTGATAAGGCGATTGACCTGATTGACGAAGCCGCAGCGCGCGTCAAGCTGCGACACTTCAAGCAGCAACCCGAGCTCGGCGAACTCACGGAGGAGCGTGCCGATGTTGAGCGCAACATGGAAGAGGCGCTCTCTCCGGAGGGTTACGACATCGAGGAGGCGCAGAGAGCGGACAGCAGAAGGCGGCAGATCGAGGCCGAGATAGCGAAACTGCAGGAGGAGTGGGAAGCGGGCGAGGCGCCGTTGGTGCTGGCCGAAGATATCGCCGATGTCGTGTCCATGTGGACTGGCATTCCGGTCAGCGCGATGTCGCGGGAAGAGACCCAGCGGCTGTTGCGGATGGAGGATGAGTTGCACACGGATATCGTCGGTCAGGACGAGGCGATTATGGCCGTGTCGAAGGCCATTCGGCGCGCGCGTGCCGGTGTGAAGGACCCGCGCAGGCCGATGGGTTCGTTCATATTCCTCGGTCCCACTGGTGTGGGCAAGACGCTGCTGGCCCAGACGCTGGCCAAGTTCCTCTTCGAGGACAGCGACGCCCTCATCCGCATAGACATGTCCGAGTACATGGAGAAGTTCGCGATCTCCCGCCTCATCGGCGCTCCGCCGGGATATGTCGGCTATGACGAGAGCGGCCAGCTTTCCGAAGCCGTCCGCCGCCGGCCCTACTCCGTGGTGCTCTTCGACGAGATTGAGAAAGCGCACCACGACGTCTTCAATATCCTCCTCCAGATCATGGAAGACGGGCGCCTCACTGATGCCCAGGGACGCACCGTGGACTTCAAGAACACGGTTGTAATCATGACATCAAACGTCGGGGCGCGCACTATCACCATTGACAAGCCGGTCGGCTTCGCCACCGAAAAGGGCAAGCAAGCCCAGCGGGACAGGCGCAAAGACTACAGCCGCATGAAGACCAAGGTCACCGACGAGTTGCACAAGACCTTCAGCCCCGAGTTCCTCAACCGCGTGGATGATGTCGTCGTGTTCCATGCCCTGACACCCGAGGAGATCGCGGCGATAGTGGACCTCGAGCTGCGGAATGTACGGAAGCAATTGGAGAGTCGCGGGCTGAAGTTCGACATCAGCGAGCAGATGCACGACCGTCTGGCGGAAGAGGGCTATGACCCGACGATGGGCGCCCGGCCCCTGCGCAGAGCGGTCCGCCAGTACATCGAAGACCCCATCGCAACCTGCCTGCTCGAAGATGACAGAGAGCAGCACAGCGGTGTGTTGTGCGTGGACATAGATGCTGACGGCGAGGTGGCCGTGGAGATCCAGGAGGACACCGTATCAGTCACGCCGTCGTAGCTCGCCCGCGATACGAAGACGGAACACAAGGCCCGCCTCAGACGATGAGGCGGGCCTGCTTGTTATCGTACGCCGCTGCACCGTCTAGTCATACACGAGGATGACGTTGCTGAGCTTGCGACTGGGAA
>JAUWOG010000013.1 GCA_030612305.1 Armatimonadota bacterium
CCTGCTGGGCCCCCGCACCCATAAAGATGAAACAGAAGGCGGCCGAAAGCAGATACAGCTTCCTGGAGAACGCCGGCGAGCGGTCCTGAGCTTGTCCCATTCCTGTCAGTCTTTCCGGCCTGAGGCGATGACTCCGTGCGCTTCACGGACATGAAACCCGGCTGGCATATTCGCAACATGATACCGCATGGGCCTGCGCAATACAACCGCCCCAGCGCGCACACCCAGCTCCATGTCTGCGACCCGGGCCACGTTCACATTCAGCAATCGAAATCGCAGGGAGGAGTTCCAGCGGCCGATGGCTAATGTTACTGTGGTTCGCATCCAGCAATCGGAGGTATCCGCACATGTGTAAGCTCCTGCTGTCATGTTTCATGCTCACGGCAATGGTCTCGATGGCGTATGCACAGCTCGATGTCGCCAAACTTGCGCAGGCCTACAAGGATTTCGACATGGCCCGCAATGAGGGCAAGGGCTACTCTGAGAGCCCTGACTCCAGCTCTCTCGGATGGGGCGAAGGTAGCATCATCCAATCCTACGCACTGATGTGGGAGGTGACGGAGGACACATACTGGCTCGGCCAGATCAGCCGCCATTTCCGAAACATAATGGCCACCGCCACTGACCCGGATGGCGACGGCTATCTGAGCTGGACGACCAAGGCCTACTCGACCGCCGTCGCCTATGCCGAGCGGCTGCATAATGTATCAGACGCGAAGATTGCGCCCGCTTCTCAGATCAACAGGAACGGCAAGGCGGCTGCTACATGTAGTGGCCATAAGTACATAATTGAGTTCCACAGTGGGCCCGGAGCATTCCGTGTTCGCGACTGGAATACGCAAGCGGTTCTGGCGGAGGACGTCGAGTACAAAGATGGCGCTGAGATTGCGCAGGTCGTGCCATTCAAGTTCAAGATCAGCGGCGAAACACACCAGGGCGACCGCTTCATGGTGCGCACTTACGTGCCGGCGGCTGTGGAATACGTCGTGCACCAGGGCATGTTCATATATCCGGTGGCGCTATTCATCGAGGCGGTCAAGAGCACCCCCGCGCTGCAGGACGAGTTCGGCAAGGCCGCCGACGAATTCCTCGCCTTCATCAAGAAGCATGTATTTGAGCACAACGAGCAGGACTGGATCGAGATGGGAGAGCGTGGCGGCGCCTATCGCGAACAGGCCCTCTTCACCGCCCGCGACCCTAATGTCATCTTGCCCCACAACCAGTACGGGGCGCTCGGGCGGGCGTGGATCGTGCTCAAGGACATCGAGGGCGCGCATCCGCTGATGGCCGACCGCGGTGAGAAGATGGCACGTTACTTCCACAGCTACCTGGAACTCGATGAAGAAAAAAACGCCTACAAGTGGCACTACATGGACTGGATATTGTACGGCGAGCCGAAAAGTTCCGGCTACGAAGATACCAGCCATGCAGCGCTGACGATGAGCCTGGCGGTAGTGGCGGCCCGACGAGGCCTCGTCTTCACCGATGAGGACATGGTGCGCATCGCCAATACCTGGCTGAAGCTGATGTGGAACCAGGATGAGGCGGACCCGAAGATGGCCGCGAGCGTGGCCGGCGGCGAACCGCACAAGGCCCCGGCACTCTACAACTGGTGGTCGGATCTCTCGCAGTGGGACCGCCAGATCTATGACCTGGCCCTCACTTGTTTCCTTGCCACGGACGAACAAAAGCAGGCCGCCTCGGCGCCGGCGATGCTGCATTGCGCCAAGCGGGCTGGCGTGCAGCTCAAGCAATAGGTCACCAAAGCTGGCAGACAGTACATACCAACAATCGGAGGTATCCGCACATGTGTAAGCTCCTGCTGTCGTGTTTCATGCTCGCCGCAATGGTCTCGATGGTGTATGCACAGCTCGACGCCGCCAAACTCGCGCAGGCCTACAAGGATTTCGACATGGCCCGCCGTGAGGGCAAGGGCTACTCCGAGAGTCCTGACTCCGCCACTCTCGGATGGGGCGAAGGTAGCATCATCCAATCCTACGCACTGAGGGGGGAGGTGACGGAGGACACATACTGGCTCACTAAGATCACCGAGCATTTCCGCAATATCATGGGTACAGCCACTGACCCGGATGGCGACGGCTATCTGAGCTGGCAGACCGCCGTCTATAACTACAACGTTGCATACGCCCAGCGCCTCCACAACGTCTCAGCAGCCCAGATCGCACCGGACCATATCAAGGAGGGGGCGAAGAGCGGTGTCCCCAACGCGACCGGCCATACCTACCTCATTGAGTTCCAGACCGACGCCGCGCATTTCCAGATCCGCGACTGGGACACGCAGGAACTCGTCGCCGAGAATGTCGAGTACGTGGATGGCGCCGACATTGATCAGATAGGGCCCTTCAAGCTGAAAATAACTGGCGCAACCCACCACGGCGACCGCTTCATGGTACACACCCAGCCGCCCGAACCCACGGAGTTCACTGTCCACCAGGGCATGTTCATCTACCCGGTCGCGCTCTTCATCGAGGCGATCAAAAGCACCCCCGAACTCCAGGACGAGTTCGGCAAGGACGCCGACGAATTCCTCGCCTTCATCAACAAGCACCTCTTCGAGAAGAACGAGCAGGACTGGCTGGAGATGGGCGAACTCGGCGGCGGCTACCGCTTCCAGCCGCTGCTGACCGATCGCTTCGCCAACAGAATCATGCCGCACAATCAGTTCGCCGCTCTCGCCCGCGCATGGGTCGTGCTCAAGGACATCGAGGGCGCGCATCCGCTGATGGCCGACCGCGCCGAGAAGATGGTGCGCTACTTCCACAGCTTCCTCGAACTCGACGAAGACAACAACGCTTACAAGTGGCGTTACTGGGACTGGATTGAGTACGGGCAGCCGGGGAGCATGGGCACCGCTGAAGATACGAGTCATGCCGCGCTCACCATGAGCCTGGCGATGGTCGCGGCCCGTCGAGGCCTGATCTTCACCGACGAGGACATGGTGCGCATCGCCAACACCTGGCTCAAGGTGATGT
Organism: Armatimonadota bacterium; assembly: GCA_030612305.1. Lineage (GTDB taxonomy): Bacteria > Armatimonadota > Zipacnadia > Zipacnadales > UBA11051 > UBA11051. The sequence continues at coordinate 2,994 of JAUWOG010000013.1, forward strand.
GGAACCAGGATGAGGCGGACCCGAAGATGGCGGCGGGCGTGGACGGCCGCGAACCGCACAATTTCGCGGCGCTCCTCAACTGGTGGTCGGAGCTGTCGCAGTGGGACCGCCAGGTCCATGACGTGGCTCTCACCTGTTTCCTGGCCAAAGACGACAAAGGGCAAGCCATTTGGGCTCCGGCAATGCTTGTCTGCGCGAAGCGTGCCGGCATCGAATTCCAGAAGTGACGGCGGCACGCCTCTCTTCCGACGGTATGTTCTCAGCGCGCGCCGCTGAGGGCACTTCGGTACGCCTCGCACTTGGCAGTTCCGCCTGCGGCGTGATAGACTATCCCGACGCACCAAGGCATCATCCACTAGAAACGACACATACATTGGAACCGCATCTCATGCCGCTGAACCCACTCGAATTATCGCCCTTCACGGCCAAGGACCTCCTTGTCAAACACGCCCGCTCCGTGCTCGGAGCAGACGCGCAACTCCTTGATGCCTCCCGAGGCGGCCCCAACTGGCAGCAGCGCACCATCCAATGCGCCTGGCACGCCCTCGGGATGTACGCCGACTACTGCCACGGCGGCCCCGTCGAGAAGCCCACCATTCGTCTGCTCCCCTCGGGTGCATCCCTCAACCACGTCCCACACTTCGCGCGCTTCGCCGAGGCCGTTGCACCGATGCGGGAGACACTGGAAATCGGCGTCTCCTATCTGCAGCGAGTGTGGGAATATCTGGCCGATGAGCTTTCGCCTGGCAGGTGGCCCAGCGACATCATCGGCGCACTGACCGCCGCAGCCACTGGTGCATACTACCCCACGCCGCCGACTCTCGACTTCGTCAAGCCGGTCGCCAACCGCTACCTCGCCCACCTCTTCGGCAACTCGCTCATCGGCGAGACCTTCGACGTGTACCTCGACAACGGAGCCACCGCCGCGTTCTCCCGCGTTGTCAGTACGATGAGCCGCAATCGCCTCATCAATCCCGGCGACAAGGTGGCAATGGTCTCGCCCTTGTACGAGCCGATGAAGGACCTCTTCACCAACCAGTACGGTTGCCGTGTCGTACCGATACGCAGGGAGCGAAGCCGCAACTGGCAGGTGGCTGCAGAGGACGTTGCCAAGCTCGACGACCCGGAACTCAAGCTCCTCGTCATCGTCTCACCCGGCAACCCCGTCGACTCGACACTCGACTCGCAGTTCCTCGACGACATCGAGCAAGTGGTCAAGCGCCGCCCGGAACTCGTCATCCTCTCTGACTACGTCTATGCCAACTTCGTTACGCGCGGCTTCGACAACGTCCTCGCCAGAATGCCCAGAAATGTCGTCCCCTTCTACGCCCCCTCAAAGGACTTCGGACTCGCCGGAGCACGCATCGGCGTCGCCTGGATACACACCGACTCGGTGCTGGACGCACTGCTGCAGCGGCAAGCCCCCGATGTCGCCGCTGAAGTTGATGCGAGGTACGAAACGCGCTGGGCCACCGGCAGGCCCGCGTTCTACAACCGTCTCCTCATGGACGCCGCCGGCGTCTCGTTCTCACACATGTCCGGACTCGCGACGCCTGCTGAGGTCCTCGTCACCCTCTGCGCGCGGTTGCCTGTGCTGGCTCCGGACGAGGCCGGCAGCTACTTCCGTTGGCTGCGCGGGGAGCTGGCCGGCCGCATGGAGGCGCTTTACGACGGCCTCGGCATCGAGCTCGTGCGTAGTCGCCCCGACGCCTGCAGCAACTACTCCGCCCTGGTCTCTCTCGATGAGGTCGCGGCCGCCCGGGGCCCTGACTGCGCATCCACCTTCAGCGACGTCCCGCTCTGGGATTTCCTCAAGCACCTGGCACACAGTCGCGGCACCATCATCATGCCTGGGCCGGCGTTCGGCGGAGAGGACAGATCCGCCCGCATTTGTCTGACCTCTCTCGGCAATACATCGTGCCGCGAGGTCGGCCGCAACATCGCCGAAGCCATCGGCGATTACACCTTCCCTACTCCCTGCCCCCACTGCGACGGAGGCTCCTGACCGGCCCCATTCCCATACGCGTGGGCACCCTTTATGAGGACGCGCAGCATCCCGACGCCGTACCCGTCGCACGGGGCAGGTGAGCCCGCTCCGCACGGCGAATATGCACTATGCACGTTACCAACCCACAACGCGCAATACGGACTTCACACATGGCAGACCAACTCCACACACAACCATCGCCCACCGACCCGGCCGGAGATGCCGACCAGCAGGCACACCACGGCCTCCAGGCCAGGGCGGTCGCAGTATCCATCATACTGCTCATCATCAGCCTCATCTGGATGCGCCAGGCCGGCATCATCGCCCTCGGAGTGCAGATTGGCGAGAGCGTCCCCGTGATTCCCGCCATTGCCGCCGTCCTCCTCCTGGCGGCCATCGGGCCCCTCCTCAACCGCTTGCCCAAGGCCTTCCACTTCCCCCGCCACCAGTCCCTGCTCGTGTACGCATTCCTCTGCATTGCCGTTTCCATGTCTTCGGTGGGCGTCGTCCGCCAGATACTCCCGCAACTGACCGTCCCATTCTACTTCGCCAGCCCTGACAACAACTACGCCCAAATCCAGGACGACATACCCTCCTGGCTCGCACCGAAGGACCCCGAGGCAATCCGCGGCATGTACGAGGGCACCGAGGACGGAGCCGTGATCTGGGGGCCCTGGATTCTCCCGCTCATCGTATGGACCATCTTCATACTCGCCAATTTCATCGTCATATACGCCCTCATGCTGGTATTTCGCCGGCAGTGGATTGAAAAAGAGCACCTTACTTTCCCCATCGTGCGCCTGGTCATGGACATGTCCGACTACGGCGATGGCGGCGCGATCGGCGCCTTCTTGCGCAATCCGCTGATGTGGACTGCCTTCGCCCTCGCCGCCATTTACAACCTCATGAACATGCTCCAGGCCTGGAATCCCGCTATCCCGGCCCTCGGCAAGTACTACGACCTCAGCTCCGTGCTGACCGAGCGCCCCTGGTCCGCCCTCAGGCCTATGTCCCTTGCCTGGCGACCCGAGAACTTCGGCATCGGATACCTCGTATCAACCGAGGTACTCCTCTCCGTATGGGTCTTCTATCTCATGCTCCGCTTCTCAAACTTCACAGCCGTCCTCGCCGGATATGAAATCCCCGGCATGCCCTTTGCGACTGAACAGGCTTACGGCGGATACCTCGCCCTCGGCATAGTCCTCTTCTGGATGGGCCGCGAGCACATCGCCGAAATCCTCCGCAAGGCCTTCACCGGCGATCCGACCATAGACGACAGCGGCGAACCGTTCTCGTACAAGACCACCGTCTGGGCGGCCATCATCGGCTTCGCGGCGATGATGATCATCGCGGTGCAGGCCGGCATGTACGTCTGGATGGCAGGACTCTACTTCATCATCATTCTCATCTTCGCCGTGACGTACGCTCGTGTCCGCGCCGAGGCCGGCGCGCCCATGGTCTGGCTCTTCCCCATCATGAAGCAGTGGCAGATGATGACCTACATCGGCGGCTCCGCGCCCCTCCAGCGCGGCACCGGCTTCGGCAATCTCACCGTATTCACTCTCTTCTACTGGCTATCTCGCGGCTATTTCCCCACCATGTCCGGGTACCAGGTCGAGGGCTTCAAGATCGCCGACGAAGCACGCATCAAGCAGCGCACCATGATCATCTGGATGATTGTCGCACTGCTTGTCGGCCTGCTCGGCGCCTACTACCTCCACCTCCAGGCCTACTACTCCTTCGGCGCCAACATCCTCGAAGGCGGCACAACCGAAGGCGGCTCACGCGTGCGCGCTGCTGCCGCCGCCTGGGAATCGCTGTCCTCATGGGTGGACACCAACTCAATGCCGGACGTGAGGCGCACCACTGCCGCCGGTGTCGGTTTCCTAGTCACCGTCGGCCTCGTGCTGCTCCGCTCCATGTTCCTCCGCTTCCCCCTCCACCCACTCGGATACGTCATGGTCACCTCCTACGGCGGCCCCATCTGGGGACCGTTTTTCCTCGTCTGGATAATCAAGACTATCATCCTCCGCGTCGGGGGGATGCGCCTCTACCGCCAGCTCATTCCGTTCTTCCTCGGCCTCGTCATAGGCCACTATTTCGCCGCCGGAGTCGTCTGGGGTTCGATAAGCCTCATCAACGAGATGTACCGCCGCTACGGCGTCTGGTTCGGCTGATTGACCGGGGGCGCGAAAACGAGACGGAGAAAACCGGCAAATGACGCAGAGCAAGATAGAAATCCGCAAGATGACAACCGCCGACATCCCTTTCGGCATGGACCTGAAGAACGCCGTCGGGTGGAACCAATTGCCCGCCGACTGGGAGCGCCTCATTGCCCTGGAACCCGAGGGCTGCTTCGTCGCCACCTCAGACGGCCGTGACGTCGGCACAGCCACCACCACTGCTTACGAGGACAGATTCGGCTGGGTCGCGATGGTGCTCGTCCATCCTGACCACCGTCGCAAGGGCATCGGCGCCTCCCTGCTCCACGCCTCCATGGACTATCTCCAGCAGCGTGTCAAGGCGGTCAAACTCGACGCCACGCCGATGGGCAAGAGCCTCTACGACGGCCTCGGCTTCGTGGACGAGTACATGATCGAGCGATGGCTCGGCAAGGGCACGGGCCCTGTAACGCTCCCTGACGTCGTGCCAATTGACCGACAGCTCCTCCCGGCCGTGTGCGAATTCGACGCACCGTTATTTGGCGCCGACCGCTCCCGACTCCTCACCATGCTCGTCAACGAAGAGCCCAACACAGCGCTCTGCGTTGCCGACGAGGGCCGCGTAGTTGGCTACGGCATCGTGCGCCCGGGTTACAACTGCGCACAACTCGGACCCGTCGTCGCAAAAGAGCCGAACACCGCCGACATGCTCTTCCGCGTGCTCTTAGGCGCCGCCGGCGACCAGCACGTACAGAGCGATGTGCTCCTCCCCAACCGCTACGTCCTCGACATGATGCGACACTACCGCTTCGAGAAGCAGCGCCATCTCATCCGCATGTACAGGGGCCAGAACGCCTGGCCCGGCCTCCCCGAGCATATCTACGCCGCCACCGGACCCGAGAAAGGCTGACCCACTCCACTCCCACGCCCCTCTCGTCGCGTAAGTCGGGCTTCAGCTCCGCCGTGGAATTTGACTTTCCCTCCCCTCTCCATATACCATATACTTGTTACATCACCAAACGCCACACTGATACCTGCGTCATACACTATATGAATACCGATGATCTGCTGGATGAGGTGGACGGACCGGCACGATATATCGGCTGTGAACACAACATAGTCGAGAAGAGCCCCGACACGGTGGCAATCCGCTTTGCCCTGTGTTACCCCGATGTTTACGAAGTAGGAACCTCGCACGTCGGGTCACAAATCCTCTATCACATCCTCAACAACAGAGATGACACATACTGCGAGCGCTTCTTCCACCCCTGGGTGGACGCTGCCGCACTCCTTCGCGGAAGCGACATGCTGCTCGGCTCGCTGGAAACCCACACACCCCTCAGCCGGTTCCACATCGCCGGCTTCACCTTGCAGCATGAGCTCAACTACCCCGCCGTGCTCTCGATGCTACAGCTCGGCGGCGTCCGGCTCCGCGCCTCCGAGCGCCTGCCTCATGAACCGCTCGTCATCGCCGGCGGCCCGTGCGCAGTCAACCCCGAGCCGATGGCCCCATTCTTCGACGCCATCGTCATCGGCGACGGCGAGGAAGTACTCCATGAGATCATGGACCTGCTCGGGCAGTCCCACCTGCCCTTTGACGCTCCCGCCGACAGGGCACAGTTCCTCTCCGCCCTCGATAACATCAATGGTGTCTATGTACCCTCACTCTGGCCGCTAGCGAGCACTGCCGGATACCTCGTAGCAGCGCCCCGGGCGGACGGCAGGCCAACCGTACGCAGGAGGATCGTCGAAGACCTTGACGCCGCCGAGTTCCCCTCCGCACCCATCGTCCCCTACCGCGAGACGGTCCATGACCGCGCCCAGCTCGAGATCAGCCGCGGCTGCACTCATGGCTGCCGCTTCTGCCAGGCCGGCATGACCTACCGCCCCACCAGGGAGCGCTCTGTCGAGACGCTCCGCCAACAGGCTGGCGACATCATCGCCTCCACCGGCTATGACGAGATCTCCCTCACCTCCCTCAGTTGCACCGACTACACCCGCATCGAGGAACTCATGGAATTCCTCCATGGCGACCTCGGCGACCAGCGTGTCGCCGTCGGCCTGCCCTCGATCCGCGTTGACGCCTTTGATGTCGCGCTCGCGCAGAGAGCGCAGCGGATCAAGAAGTCCGGCCTGACCTTCGCACCGGAGGCCGGCTCGCCGCAGATGCGCGACCGTATCAACAAGAACGTCACCGAGGACGACCTCACCGGCGCGGTGACGGCGGCCCTCGAGGCCGGCTGGCACAGAATCAAGCTCTACTTCATGATCGGCCTCCCCGAAGAGACCGACGAAGATGTCGCAGCCATCGCCGACACCGTCAAGCGCCTCCTCGAGATCGGCCGCCGCTGCCTCGGACGAAAGAGCGGCAAGCTCCAGTTCAATCTCAGCGTCGCCCTCTTCATCCCCAAGCCGCACACGCCTTTCCAGTGGGTCGCCCAGGACACCGCCGCCGAGTTCCAGCGCAAGCGTGCCCTGCTCCAGGACCATCTCGGCTCCCACAAGCAAATCAGGCTCCGCTGCCACGACCCACAGCAGGCGGTCGTCGAGGCCTTTCTCTCGCGCGCCGACCGTACCGCCGCAGACGTCATACAAGCAGCGTACCGAGCCGGGGCAATCCTCGACCCGTGGAACGAGCATTTCGACTTCACCCGCTGGCAGGCTGCCGCTGCACAACACGGCATTGATCTGCACCAGAGGGCCGCCGCGGCGATACCCCTCGACGCGCAGTTGCCTTGGGACCATATAGACGTGGGAGTGAGCAGAGACTTCCTCCTCGAGGAGTTGGAGAAGTCGCGAGCGGGCATCCTGACCCCCGATTGCCGCCTCAGCGCCTGCCATTCCTGCGGCCTCCAGCGCCTTGTCACCGAGTGCCCGGCCGGAGCCGCCAGATGAGCGACGGGACCCATTACTACGCCATAGTCAAGTACGCCAAGGCGGGCCTCCTGCGCTATCTGGGCCACCTTGACATCGCCAGGGCCTTCGACCGGGCTGTACGCAGAGCCCAAATAGGAGTAAGATACTCAGAAGGATTCTCGCCGCGCGCCCGTATCAGCTTTCCGCCGCCACTGCCTCTAGGCGCCGAAGGCACACAGGAGTTGTGCGCAATCGAACTCGTCAGGCCGGAGCCCGCAGAGCAGCTCTTCCGGGCCCTCGCCCCGCAACTCGTCAAGTTCGCACCCGCCGAGGTCAGGGTCAAGCGCGGCACCAAGCGCTCGCCCTTTGCAGACCTCCAGGTCGCTTGTTATGACGTCATGCCCGACTTCGGCGACAAGCTCGCAACCGAAGACGTCCCAACCGAACGCCTTCAGCGCGCGGTCGCCGACTTCATGGCACAGCAGGAAATAATCATCCAACGCAATACCAAACGGCGCGCCACCATGATCAACGTGCGCCCTTACGTTTACCGATTACACGCCGAGGCCGACACGCTCACCATGTGCCTCGGAATGACACAGGAGACGCTTGTGAAGCCGGAAGAAGTACTGAGGGGCCTCGCCGAGATCCTCGGCGTTGCCTCCTCCGGCTGGCAACGCCTCATACGCACTGGCATGTACTTCGAGGCCCCGCAGCCATCGGGGCCACAGCAAAACGCGTAACACGCCCTCGACTGATCGGGACGTCGCATCATAGTGCTGTCACGACGGCTCAGGGCGCTGACAAACACATTTCGCTGCCGTCAACACAGGCAATCTGGGGATGACTCCGGCAGATTGCCGACTGCAACACACAGGCAGCAACTAGAGAGGTCGTATTGATGAAGACAGATATCATTGTAGATGTCAACCCGCGCGAGACCCGCGTGGCTATTGTGGAAGACGGCCAGTTGGCCGAGTACAAGATCGAAAGAGAAGAGATGGTCGTAGGCAACGTCTATATGGGCCGCGTAGAGAATGTCGTCTCTGGTCTCGATGCGGCCTTCGTTGATGTAGGCATCGACCGCAACGTCTTCATCCACGTATCCGACGCGGTCACCGAAGAACCCACACGGCATCAGATGCGCCACAAGATGCGCTCCTTCCCTCCTATCGGCGAAGTCCTCAAGAAGGGCCAGGAGATAATGGTGCAGGTCACCAAGGGGCCCATTGACTTGAAGGGAGGACGCGCTACCAGACGCATCTCCCTCCCCAGCCGCTACCTCGTGCTGATGGAGGACGGTAAAGACAAGGTCGGTGTCTCGAAGAAAATCGGGGACGAAAAGGAACGCCGCCGCCTCCGCGACCTCGCGGAGAAGGTCAAGCCCGACGGCTTCAGCGTCATCGTCCGCACACGCGCCGAGGGTGCCGACGCCGCCGACTTCGAGCATGACATCAAGTTCCTCATGAAGATGTGGCGCTCAATCGAGGGCAAGCGCAAACAGACCAAAGCCCCCGCGCTCATCTATGAGGACTCCAGCCTCGTCTATGGCGTGTTCCGCGATGTCTTCGACAGCGATGTCAATTCCTTTGTCGTCAACGACAAGACCGCCTACGACCGCCTCCTCAACCTCTGCACCAATCTCGCCCCCAAGCTCCGACGCCGCGTCGAACTCTACCGGGGCGAGGAGCCGATTGCAGTACACTACGGAGTCCACAAGGAAATCGAGCGCGCCCTCCGACCCAAAGTCTGGCTCCCACACGGCGGCTCCATCGTCATCGAGCAGACCGAGGCCCTCACCACCATAGACGTCAACAGTGGCAAGTTCGTCGGTGCCAAGAGCCTCCAGGACACGGTCTTGCGCACCAACCTCGAAGCGGCTCAGGAGATCTCCCGCCAACTCCGCCTCCGCGACATCGGCGGCATCATCGTCATTGACTTCATTGACATGGACAAGGCCGACCACCGCCGCAAGGTCACTGATGCCCTCCGCAGTGGCGTCGCCGATGACAGGATGAAGACACGCATCCTCCACATCACTCGCCTCGGCCTCATCGAGATGACGCGGAAGCGCACCAGCCAGAGCCTCCACAGGCAGCTACAGGTCGCCTGCCCGTGTTGCGACGGCACCGGCCGCATCCTTTCCGTCGAGACGATGGCCTCCAGAATCTACGAGGAACTCCGCGCCGCCAAGCCGAGAAGCGAGGGCGAGGCTCTTCTCATCTGGGCCGACCCCGCCGTCGTCATGGCCCTCATCGGCCCTCACGGCGAGTACATTGACGACCTCGAGGAGGCCGCCCGCACTCACCTTTACATCCGCACCACGGACAACATCCATCCCGAGCGTTACGAGATCGTCCCGGGCAGTGAGCGCAAGTACCTCAAGCAGTACTTGCCTTACACGGAGGGCCAGGTCGTCACGGTTCAGCCTGACGAGGTCATTTCCCTGCCCGCGATGGGCATGGTTGCAGCTATCAAGGGCTACGTCATCGAGGTACCTGAAGCCTCGGCTAAGAGCAACCAGCCGATGAAGGTACGTTTCACGAAGGTGGGCCGCTCCTACGGCCGCTGCACCCCCGCGAAGTAGCCCCCCACGCACCCTTCGCCCATCGGGCGTTGCCCTTGCCATCCGCTAAAGGATGGGGGGCTCGGCCGGAGCGTGGCGTGGTTTGACACGCTCAGGTGGTCCCGCTCGCGAGCGGGAGCAGCTTCCAGCCCGAGTCCGTTCGCCCTCGCCGTCCCCCCTCGCCGTTGCCTTTGCCGTCCGCCTTTGCCCTGGCGCTTCTTTGTTTCGGCTTGTCGAGAGACGGAGGGTATT
>JAUWOG010000766.1 GCA_030612305.1 Armatimonadota bacterium
GCGCAGGTCTATACCGAGCGCGAGGATGGCGTCTATCTCTGCGTCAAGGACTTGCGCAGGCAGGCGAGCCGCCTCCACACCATGACGTAGCATCCCGCCGGCCTGGTCGTGTGCATCGAGTATTATGCACGCATGGCCGGCGCGGCGAAGATAATAGGCGGCAGCAAGCCCGGCCGGTCCCGCCCCCACTATCGCCACCTTCTTCTCGGTCCGTGGCGCGCACTCAGGCACTCCGATATCCCCCTGCGCCAGAGCGTACTCGCCGACGTAGCGTTTCAGCAAGCGGATAGCCACCGGGCTGTCGAGTTGACTGCGTCGGCATCCCTTCTCGCACGGCGCCGGACAGATATGAGCCAGGACCGCAGACAACGGGATGCGCTCCCTGACTGTGGCGACGGCCTCGTCCATGCGCCCCTCAGCCACAAGCCCTATCATCTTCGGAATATCCAGATGGAGCGGGCAGGTGCTCTGGCAGGGGGCGATGCAGTCACCGAGATGGTCGCCCAGGAGCAGCTCGAGTGCAGTGCGACGCGCGGCCCTGATCTGCTCAGTCTCGCTCTCTACGACCATCCCGTCTTCCGCCTTCGTGGCGCACGAGGGCACCAGCCGGTCGGAGCCATTGACGCGGACGACGCAGACCATGCACGAGGTCTCTGCGCGACAGCCCTCCAGGAAGCACAGCGTCGGGATCTCGATACCACGCGCGCAGGCTGCCTCCAGGATCGTTGCCCCGGCTTCGACTTCGACATCCCGACCGTCTATGGTGACTCTTGGCATGTAGCGCTCTCGATGCGAAAGCTGGCTGGGAACGAATGTGGGCGACTACTCGATGACTACTGCATCAACCGGGCAGACCCCTCTCTCCGCGTAGGTCGGGCTTCCAGCCCGACTCCGTTCCTACTCGATGACCACTGCATCAACCGGGCAGACTTGCCGGCAGGTGTCGCAGCGGATGCACTTCTCCGGGTCAATCTCGTGCTGCTGGTGCGGCCTCATCGCGATGGCCTCGGCCGGGCACCGCTGGGCGCACCGCGTACAGCCGATGCACTCGTCGGTAATCCGGTAGGTAATCAGCTCCTTGCACACACCTGCCGGACATCTGCCCTCGATGTGGGCCTCGTACTCATCGCGGAAATAGCGCAGTGTAGTCAGGACCGGGTTCGGCGCGGTCTGACCCAGGCCGCACAGACTCGTGCTCTTCACCATCAGCGCCAGTTCCTCGAGTTCCTCGAGGTCGCCCTTCTTGCCCTGGCCGGCACACCGCCTGGCGAGGATGTCGAGCATCCGCCGCGTGCCGATGCGACAAGGCGTGCATTTGCCGCACGACTCCCGCTGGGTGAATTGCAGGAAATAGCGCGCCACATCCACCATGCAGTCGGTGTCGTCCAGGACGACGAGGCCCCCGGAGCCCTTCATCGCGCGGATTTCCGTGAGCTCCTCATAGTCCACCGGCGTATCGGCCAGCTCGGCAGGTATGCAGCCACCCGACGGCCCACCGATCTGCACCGCCTTG
>JAUWOG010000101.1 GCA_030612305.1 Armatimonadota bacterium
ACAACTACGACCTGGCTGCTCAGATCGCGCGGCGGCTCTTGCGCCGGCATCCCAGCAGCGCCGAGGCGCCCGAGGCGATGGGTGATATTGCCGCGGCTCGCACCGGTCATGATGCGGCCGTCGAGTGGTATGAACTCGCGCTCCGGCTTCAGACCAGCCAGCGTGTGGTGACCAAACTCGGCGCGCAGAGAGGTATGATCGCTGCCGGCGAAGCCGTGTCGCCTGAGGCGGAGGAGGTCGAGGAGGAGCAACGCTCGCGGCGACACCACCAGATCATTGCGGCGATCGCCGGCGGCGCGATACTTCTCGTATTCGCACTGCTTCTGGTCTCCGCATTGCGGCATGAGCCGACGCCGTCAGAGGAACGGGGCACGTGGCAGGCGCGGCGCCCGGCGGCAACGAGAGGCAGACAGGCCGGCGGCTCTTCGGAGGGTCGGGTCCAGTCCCCGGCTGCACCGAGCAGGTCGCGCGCTACGCCGTCGGCTCCCGGCGGTCGCTCCCAGGGCAGACCGGCCCCGACATGGGCACCGGCCGAGCAGCCGCAGGGAAACCTCCCGCCCGTCCACATCACCCGCGACATTGACGCCCCGCTCAGTGACAGGGACCGCAGCCTGCTCTTCGCCCTCGGGGCCCTGACATGGCCCGGCGGCGACAAGCTCTCCGGAAACCTCAACGCCATGGTTGACCCCTTCACCGGCTACGCCTTCGTGACCCTCATGTTCCCCAGATCCATCAAGCCCGCACAGTGGACCAACACGGCCATCACCATGTCGTACCGCATCGCGGTGGCCGCTATGAAACACGATGACAGCATCCGCTCGCTGACTGTGAGGATCATCACACCCATCAAGGTGGGCGAGGAGGAGGTCGTCATGACGCTCTTCCGGGGCAATACCAACCGCGAAGCGATCGAGCGCTTTCTCGATGTTGATGTACAGCCCGACCTCCAAGAGATCTGGGAAAAGGTGTTCGCGACTACCTGGTGGAATCCCTCAGCCTCGGAGGAGCCCCCCGGATAGCGACTTCGGGGACCCGCTCCCAGCCGGCACACGTCACAATCCTTCCCGGTCCACCGTCAGAATCGCCGCCAGCGATGCCTGTATCGCCAGCGCAGCGTTCTCGATGTCCACACCCTCCGGCACATCCGTCTCGGCATGGTAGTGGCGGTGCGCATAGGGGTGGGAGCCCAGGTTCATTATCGCGGCAGGGAATCCGGCCTTGACGAAGGAGCCGTCATCATCGCCCGGTCCCGGCCGCTCGACGATCTTCTGCTCCAGCGGAATGTCGTAGCTCTCGATGATTTCGCTCTGCAACTCAGCCAGCGCCTTCCCCTCCGGCGTCGTGTAGAGCGTCACATTCGTCAGCCGCCCCGCTGCGACCATCTCATCCGACTTGCCGCCGACGGAGTCGATATTCAACACCGCGATGATATTGTCGCCGCGCTCCTTGGCTCCCTCGGCAGCAGTGACACTCGTCCACGGACCGTGTTCCTCATTGCAGTACAGGAACCAGATTGAGCGGTTCGTCTCACAGTCGGCCAACAGGCGCGCCATCTCCATGTTCCCGACGGTCCCGACCGCATTGTCGCACGCGCCCGGAGAATCCACCCAGCTCTGCGAGTCCTTGTGCGAGACGACCACGATTATCTCATCCGGGTGCGTCGTGCCGGTCTTCTTCGCGTACAGATTGTAGGCAGTGTACCAGGGGTCCTCAGCTTCCGGCGACGAGTACTGCGAAGACAGCGGCTTGGATATGTCGCGCCCGAGAGCCTGCACCTCCACCGGCTCCGCCTCCACCTCATACCCGCAGCTCTCCAGTTGCGCGGTGATGAAGTCATCCGCCTCATGCAACGTGCTCTTCTCATGTCCGGGCACTGTGTAGTTGACCTTGCGAAATGGCAGCGGGTCCTTCGCCAGGTAGAACAGGTTGTCGCTCATGCGCTGGCGGTCAATCCTGGCGATGAACGCAGTGATCCCATCATTGTCCATAATCCATCATCCTATCCGACAATATGTGTGCTGGCGCAAGTAACGGGCGACGCGACTGGGCGCTACAGGCTCCGCAAGAAGTCAACGGCCCTCTTGATATCGCCGACGGGGTCGCCGCCGGTCTCGCGCTCGATGGCGAAGTACCCATCATAGCCGTTGTCAAGCAGGTATCCGGTATAGCGGGGCCAATCCACCCAGCCCGTACCGAGCGGCACCTCCTCGCGCGTCCCGTCATCGTGTACCAGGGCATCCTTGGCGTGCGTGTGTACGATGACATCGGCCATTGCGAGAGCGCCCTCATTCGGCTGGTATTTCTCAATCCACTTCAGCTTGTCGTACGGCTCGCCGAGGTCCTGCGCGTAGTGAGCCGGCCACAGGATCATGTTGGCCGGATCCCAGTTGATGCGGATATAATCACTCCCGACGGTGTCAATGAGGCGCCGCAGCACGTATGCCGGCTCCGGTCCGGTCTCGATGGCGAGACGGACGCCGGTTCTCTCCCCATGCTCGGCAAGCATTCCCATGCCGTCGAGGAAGCGCTGCCATTCGGGCTGCTTGGGGTCTTCGGGCATGATGCCACAATGCCCCTGCCAGATATCCGTCCCCAGATCCGCGGAGAGCTCCATGATGCGCCCGCCCCACGCGATGTTCTCCTCCCAGTCCTCTTCCTCGCCCAGGTCAACGCCGCCGCCCCAGGCCGACACCGCCGATATCTCCAGCCCCAGTGACGCGATATGATCGGCCAGGTGCTTGCGTGCCGGCCCATCGAGGTCCTCAGGCCGGAAACCCTCCGCAGTCACGCTCAGGTGTATCCCCGGCACTCCCATGTCGGCTACGACTTTCATTCCCTCATAGTAGTCCATGCGCAAGTTGCTCAGCATTACGGCGATCTTCAAATTGGCCATTTGTGGCCCTCCGACACATTAGTTTGTCACTACGCTGAGCGCACATTTCGCCGCCCGATACAGATACCCTTCGTCCACCCCAACATGCTGGAGGAAATCACCGGCATGTCTCGGCGCACCACCTCACTGGTCCACCGACAATTGCACGCACTGCCCCGACTGCGCTATAATTGCATCAGGCAGTGTTCGTTGTCGCGGGTGCCAGCCCTGTCCCCACGGAATGTGAGCGGAGGTGACGTGCCGGTGTTCCACAGTAGATTGCTGACAGGCGTAGTCATAGCCGCGGTCGTGCTATCTCTGACTGCAGTGATGGCTGCTGCGCAGGCGGACGGGGCATTCAACCTGAGCCCTGAAACCGTGCAGAGGATAGACAACAGCGTGGTGTACATTCACGCTGAGTGGAAGGGCCCTGAGGGCGCAATACGGGACGCCTGGGGGACCGGCTTCTTCATCGGTGAGCACGAGATACTGACCAACTACCATGTCATCGCCGATGCCATGGACCGGCCCGGACGCAGAATCACGATCCGCACTCATTCCGGGACTGCCGACACCGAGCGCTACGAGGTTTACGTGAACCCCGAAGGAACGGACAAAGAGCTCGACCTGGCGATACTGACGGTCCGCCATACCCCCAAGGGCGGCGACCATCTTGAGATTAGCGCCATCGAGCCCGCCAAGAACCAAGCGGTACTTGGCTTCGGCTTCCCGATGGGCGACATCTTTGACTCAAGCCACCAGGGCCCCGGAGTCGCGCTCCGCCGAGGCTACATCAGTCGCATCACCGAGAAGGGCCGCACCATCGAAGCGGACATGAACATAGACCACGGCATGAGCGGCGGGCCGGCGACCAACAGCGACGGCCTCGTCATAGGCATTGTCAATGCCATGGGCGGCTCATCGGATAATCCCACCGCCTTTGCCTTCCTCATCTCGGCGGACACGATCCTCCAGTTTCTCAAGTCCAGGGGCAGCCAGGTCGTCGCCGCCAAGCCGGTCGCTGACAAGCCTGCCGCCGAGGATACGGTCTCCGCGCCGCCACCCGGCGAAAAGATCCTGCGTTCCTTCTTCTCCCTGGGCAAGGAGCTGCGAGTTGGCACTCTCATCGGCAGCCTGCTGCAAAGCAACGCCGAGAAGGCGGTCGAAGAGAACGCCGATAAGGAAGGCGACAAGCAACCCGAGACGGAACCCGGTGCCGGAATTGACCAGTCCCTCCTCCAGATGGCCCGGCAGAATGCCGACAGCACCGTGGCATACCTGCGGGAACTGAAAGCGCCGGAGGCACTCGTGACCAAGGGGGAGGGTATCAGGAAGCTGATTGAGGCCGCCGAAGACATGCCGCACTTGGCCGCCCTGTCAAAGCAACTCGAGGATGAATGTGACGAATGGGTCCTGTCGAGTGTCGCCGACAACCTCGAAAAGCTCAACTACCATTTCGGAGCATGGGTGCTGGAGATGAAGCTGGGCGGCGTGCTCATAGATGCGGCCAAGGACCGCGAAACCTGCCGCATGTTCGTGACCGCCGCAGAGATGCAGAAGACGCCGGATGCTGTGCTCGAACCGCTGAAGGAGATCCAGGCGGCGCTCATCGAAATCGAAGAGAACCGCTCGATGGCTGGTAAGGAGATCGTCTCCAAACATGCCGACAGCATCATCGCAGTCGGCTTCCTTGGTCCCGGCCCTCCCGACACGGATGCTGGAAACGACGACGGTGGTGAAGGCTGACCAGTCGAGGCCGCGAGCCACACCACGCTCGCCTGTTCTGATACCAGGAAAGCTCCCGACACGGCCACATTCGGTTGACGGAGTGGACTACGGAGATGCAGATGGAGTTCAATCAGGTCGGAAAGCCGCGCCGGGACGCCAAGGTCCCCCTCTACGCGCAGATAATGGACAGTTTCTCCGACGCCATCCGCAAGGGCACGTTGCGTTCCGGAGACCGGCTGCCTGCTCAGCCGGAACTCGCCGAGTACCTCGGCGTCAGTCTGGCCCCGGTAAAGCAGGCTCTCGGCGAGCTCGAGAAACAGGGCATCGTCATGCGCCGCCAGGGCCTTGGCACCTTCATCAGGGATATCACCCCGGTGCGCGAGGAGTGGATACAGTACACCAGGATCCCCTGGTTTCACCGCGAGATGGCTGAGCGAGGCCTCAAACCATCCTCACAGGTCTTGAGGCTGCACGAGATCAATGCCGGCGATGACGCTCAAGTTCAGGAGGAACTGAAGCTGCAGCCGACGGACAAGGTCGTCCTGCTCAAGCGGGTGCGCCTCGCCGACGACACGCCCCTCACTGTCCAATCCGCCTACCTCATCTCGGATCGCGTCGAGGGCCTTGTCGAGCGCGGCGTCGGCATCGAGGACTCCATCACCGATATCCTGCGCGATGAGCACGGCCTCACCATCGCCGCCGCACAGCAGCGCATTACCGCCGCCGGCGCTACCCCCGAGGACACACGCTACCTCAACATAGCCGAAGGCAGCCCGCTGCTGCTCATCGAGCGCACTTCGTACCTCGAGAACGGCGAGCCGCTGGAGTTCATTCGCGACCGCCGCCACCCCTCATGGACATTCACCGTCTGGCTCAGCCGCCAGAACGACCGCTGAGACCACTCGCCGGCGCCCTATGGGCTCACAAATCTGCATAACTACAGTTCCAGCCCGACTCCTCTACTGTCACGCCTCGCCGCAATCATCGCCAGCAGCAGCCCCACCACACAGATACACAACAAGGGCGCGTCGCCATACCGATGGTAAGTCGAAAGCTCCTGACGCCCGTACACCTCGGCGCTCGCCACACCTGCGGCGTTAGTGGGGACGTCGGACAGCGGCCGGCCATAGGGGTCATAGATGCCGGAGATGCCGGTGGAGGCGGCTCTGATGACGAAGCGGCGTGCCTCGGCAGCTCGCAACGGCGCAGTGTAGCTGTTGTGCATCAACTCCGCGCTGCGCTGGGCCCACGCATCGGAATTGAGTATGGCGATGACGTCGGCACCGAGGGCAGTCACTTCGCGCGCCGGTCCCGGAAATATCGCCTCAAAGCAGATCAGCGGCGCAACCTTGAGGCCCCCGATATCGAACAGCTTTCGCTCCTTGCCCGGCGAGAAATCCTTGCCCCGTATCGGGTAGCGCTCCAGCCATTTCCAGCGCCCGCGCATCGGCACATACTCCCCGTACATGACGAGGTCTATCTTCCGGTACGTGCCGAGATACTCCCCCTCCGGCGACACCAGATAGACCGAGTTATACCGCTCATCACCCTCCCACTCGAGCGCCCCTATCAGCATGTGCGCATCGCAACTCCGCGCCAGCTCGCTGATCTTCTGCTGCGTCGGCGGGTCCATATTCAGGTCGAAGCCGACGGCAGCCTCCGGCCACACTATCAGCTCAACATCGCCGCCGACATCCTCCGACATCTCGGCATAGGCGTCAATCGCGTCCATCACCGCCCCGGGGCGCGCGGGTATGTCGAGAGATATGTTAGCTTGAACGGCGGCTGCGCGCAGGCCTTGGGCGCTCTCAGACGGCTCCGGCGCAACGTTGATAACCAGCGCCCCCCAGACGTAGGTGACAAAGACGAGCACATAGACCGCCAGCATCGTGCGACCCGCCGCGCGGTTGAACTCCGCCCGCTCAGCCGGCCGGTACCAGCCATCAGGAAGAAAGCCCAGCAGCAGCGTCGCCAGACCCGCATTCGCCAGAACCGTGAGAAAACCGACGCCATAGACGCCCACAATACTCGCCAGTTGCAGCACCGGCAGCATCGCGTGTTGCGTGTAGCCGAGATGTCCGAACGTGTAGCTGAGCGGCCCGACATGGCCGCGCGCCAACTCCAGCAGCGTCCACGCTGCGGCGATGCCCAGGACGCGCAGAGGCACTGACCGCGCCGGTGCCAGCACCGCCACCACCAGGCCGAAGAGGCCGTAGAACAGCCCATAGGCAATAGCCGCGATGGCCAGCGGAAACAGACCGAACTGGCCGATGAACATACTGATGCCCGCCATGAACAATATGCCGAACACCCAGCCCACCAGGAACCCTTGTGCGGGACGCAACTGGCTGAGCCCGATGATGAGGGGCAGCAACCCGACCCACGCCAGAGCATTGATCTCTGCAGGGGGAAAGGCGAGGAACATCAGCAGCGCCGACAGCACGGCGAGGACGGTGACGACCCACAGACTCTGTCGCCCTCGCGTCTGAGACCCCTCCGTCAGTATCCTCTCAGCGGCTTCCGACATGGCGACAACAGACCTCCGTGACAAGCCTCCGCAATCAGGAAGCCGGCGCATGATGCACACGCCGGCTTGGCTGAGGGTATCAAATTGGCGGAGGACAATAGCAACTGCCCGGCCGGGCTACCGGCTCAGAAGCGACGTGAGCGGCTCTTCTTGCTTGACTTCTTCTTGCGGCGGGCTTTGCGCTCTTGTCGTTTCTCATCCTGGGCCTTTGCCTCGGCCTGCCGGATCGTGTCACTGGCGCTTGCCTTCTCCTCCACCTCGACCTCGATGAGTTCATCCTCATCCACGTCGCCAGCACCTGCGACCTCCTCGGCAGCGCCCCTTCTCCTGTCCGCTCGTGCCGCCCGCGGGCTGCGAGCCACCGCCGCGCTCTTCTTCGCCGTAGCGCGCCGGTTCCACCGCACAACGCTCGGGCTCGCCGTGAACACCGACGCGTACGCGCCGGACATGATACCCCCGAGCCGCATCAGTGCGAAGCCCCGTATCGTCGTGCCG
>JAUWOG010000589.1 GCA_030612305.1 Armatimonadota bacterium
AGCAGGTCTGCGAATTCCATGGACGGGTGGAGAGCGTGGCCGTAGCTGTTGACGTTCTGGCCGAGAAGGGTGATCTCAACGTATCCGGCCTCGAGCGCCTCGCGACACTCGGCGATCACCTCGGCAGGGATGCGGCTGACCTCCGGCCCTCTGGCATCAGGGACGATGCAGTAGGCGCAGTGGTTGTCGCACCCATAGTTGATGTTGACGAAGGCCGAGATACCGTCGGTGCGGCGAGCCGGGAGTCCCTCCGGAAGCAGTTCGGTGTTGCCGGTGAAGACGAGGGGGGGGCCGGTGTTGTCCGCAATGCGTTGCGATATGGCGTGCTGAAGATGCCCGAGGTTGCGCGGCCCGATGACTATGTCGGCGTACGGTACGCGCTGGGTGATCTCATCAGCCGCCACCTGACTCGTGCAGCCGGCGACTACGATGATGCGCTGGGGGTCGTCTTCCTTGAGAGGGCGCCACTGGCCGAGACGGGAGAAGGCCTTCTGCTCGGGCTTGGCGCGGACCGAACAGGTGTTGATGACCAGCACGCGGGCCTCCCAGAGCTCGCGCGCAGGATACATGCCCAGCGTGTCGAGAATACCGGCGATAGTCTCTGAGTCGCGTTCGTTCATCTGGCAACCCAGAGTGGCTATGTAGTATGTGTAGGGCTTCATGTCTCTGATTATAGCACCTGAGTAGAGCGTTCCTCAAGCGTGGAGGAGAAAGGGCAAGGCACAGGGAATAGACACCCAGGGTGTGCGCAGCGGCCACGCGGCCCGTCGCGGATAGGAAGCTGCACTTCCGCGCCGAGGTTTTCTTCGGGAACTCGACGCGGCCTACGAGAAAGGCAACGGCTGGGCCGGATTCTCGCCGGTCGCTCCGCTTCCGTCTCGTATTCGGCCCCTCCGAACGACACACGGCAAAGGCGAAAGGCAATGGCAAACAGCAAGAGCGTGGGCCGGGTGCCGGCAAGATGGAAGCACAAGTACAAATCGCGAGGTAGCTTGAGTAGAAAAGGGTGGGATTGGAATGGCTAAGACTTATGCCGATGGTGTACTGAAATACGGTGTCATCGGGGCCGGTACGCACGGTGAAAATCACCTCAAATGTACGTCCGCAGCCAACAACGCCGAGTTGGTTGCCATTGCCGACCTGAATGTTTCACGGGCGCGGGCGATGGCAGCCAAGTACGGTGCCCGCGAGGTCTTTGAGGACTATCACGACTTGCTGGCGGTGGATGAGATTGAGGCGGTGTCGGTGGTGCTGCCGGACCATCTTCACCGGCAAGTCTGCGAGGATGCCTTCGTCGCCGACAAGCACGTGCTGGTCGAGAAACCGATGGCGACCTCAGTGGAAGACGCCGAAGCTATCGTGGCCGCGCAGAAGGCCGCCGGTAAGACGCTGATGGTGAACTGGTCGAACCGCTGGATGCACGCGTTCGCGCAAACCAAGGACGCACTGGATGCCGGCGAGTTGGGCGACCCGCTGTACTGCTACGCGCGGCTGAATAACACCCTCTTCGTGCCACGGCAGATGCTGTCATGGTCCGGGGATACGCGGCTGCCGTTCTGGCTGATATGCCACCGGTATGACATCGCGCGCTGGTACTTCAAATCGGAGGCCAAGCGCGTGAATGCCGTGTGCCGGAGTGTGAAGCTGAAGGGCGAAGGCATTGACACGCCCGACTTCTACCAGGCAACCGTCGAGTTCGAGAATGGATGTGTCGGCAACTTCGAGAGCTGCTGGATCATGCCCGAGTCGATGCCCAGCATCGTGGATTCAAAGTTCGAGCTCATCTGCACGGACGGGTATGTGAACATTGACGCGGCGCTGCCCGATTTCGTGCTCGCCACCAATGAGAAGCAACTCAACAAGGGTGTCCTCTACGGTGAGGTCATGGGTGAGCCGGTGGGCTTCGTGAACCAGTCAATCAAGCACTTCATCAACTCGGTGCTGCTGGGGCAGGAGCCGATGATCACAGGGCACGATGGGCTGATGATTACCAAGGCGCTGGTGGCGATGGTGGAGTCGGCAGATAAGGGCGAGCCGGTGGACCTGTAGGAAATCCGGGAAGGGATACTGATGCGCGAGGAACTGACGGAACTGCTGAACCAGGTGCTGGTGACACATTCGCCGGGCGGCGTCGAGCATGAAATGGACGAGATTATCCGGGCGGAGCTGGGGAAGCTGACGGACGAAGTGCATGTGGATGCACATGACAACATCTACGTGAAGATGGCCGGAAGAGAGCCGGGCCCGGCGACCGTCGTCTCAGCCCACAAGGACGAGAACTCCCTCATCGTGCGCAAGATAGATGACGATGGGAAAATGTGGGTGGAGGCAATCGGCGGGACACGGCCCGTGAAATTCGGCGAGGGGCCGTTTGACGTCATCACGGAGACAGAGGTCATCCCCGGCGTCCTGCATATGGGCGCGACGCATTGCTCGGACCTGTCATCGCGCGTCCACAAGATCAGGACGGAAATGACGACATGGGATATGGTGTACATTGACTGCAAGCTCGATGGGGAAAAGCTGGCGAAGCTTGGCGTGGCTGTAGGAGACCGTGCAGTGGTCGCCCGGACGCGCAAGCAGCCCCTGTATCTGGAGAGCGAGTATGTCGGCGGCTATG
>JAUWOG010000643.1 GCA_030612305.1 Armatimonadota bacterium
GGACACGGCCCGTGAAATTCGGCGAGGGTCCGTTTGACCTCATCACGGAGACAGAGGTTATCCCCGGCGTCCTGCATATGGGCGCGACGCATAGCTCGGACCTGTCATCGCGCGTCCACAAGATCAGGACGGAAGTGACGACATGGGATATGGTGTACATTGACTGCAAGCTCGATGGGGAAGAGCTGGCGAAGCGTGGCGTGGCTGTAGGTGACCGTGCAGTGGTCGCCCGGACGCGCAAGCAGCCGCTGTATCTGGAGAGCGAGTATGTCGGCGGCTATGCGCTTGATGACAAGGCGGCCGTCGCGATAGTGCTGATGGTGGCGCGGCGGCTGAAGGAGCAGCCGCCTCTGCATGACGTATATGTAGTCGCCACGACGGCCGAGGAGGGTGGCGTATCCGGCGGGCAGTTCATCAGCCGCACGCTGGAGCCGCGCGACTTCATCGCAGTCGAAGTGGGCCCCATCGCGGACGAGTATCCCGTCGAGATGAATGACCAGCCGATCGTGTTGTTCAAGGATGCCTCGTATCACTACGATCCGGTGCTGTCGCGGGAACTGATAGCCGCAGGCAAGCGTCAGAATATCGAGTGCCAGCGGATGGTGGTGCGCTCCTTCGGCAGTGACGCCAGCTTCAGCGCCCAGAGAGGTCTCGTGGGGCGCGCCGCGTGTCTGTGCTTCCCCACCGAGAATACCCACGGGTATGAGGTGGGATCCCTCGGCGGGATGGAGAATTGCGTGAAGATACTGGTGGAGCATTTCGTGAATGTGGTGACTTGAGGTGGCGGACGAGGTGAGTATTGAGTATTCAGGAATGAGGCAGAGAGGTGTCAGGTATGGCTGAATTGGGCGCATCTGTCATAGGGCTGGGGATGATGGGACTGCGGCACGGACGCGTGTGGGCGGAATTGCCCGATACGCGATTGGCTGCCGTCTATGATATCGTGCCCGAAAGGGCGCAGGAGATGGCTGCAGAATACGGGTGCATTGCAGCCGGAAGCCTCGAAGAGGCGATTGAGGCTCCGGGTGTGGATATGGTCAGCGTCTGCACCGACGATCAGTCACACGTGGAGGCCTGTACCGCCGCTGCAGAGGCCGGCAAACATGTGCTCGTCGAGAAGCCGCTGGCTACGAGTGTCACCGACTGTGACGCGATAATCCAGGCGACGGAGGAGAACGGCACGCGGCTGATGGTCGGGCATGTCGTGCGCTTCGACCCCAGATACCAGGTCGCCAAGAACATGATAGATGAGGGTGCGGTGGGCGACATCGTGCACATCTACGGGCGGCGCAACAACATCGTGCCGTCCGGGCGGCGCATCGGGCCGCGCACCTCGGTCGCGTACTTCCTGGGAGTCCACGACCTCGATATCATGCGCTGGTACGTCGGCTGTGAGGCGGTCCGGGTCTATGCGGAAAGCTGCCGGAAAGTGCTCATCGAGGAAGGCGCGGATGACACCATCTTCGCGCTGCTGAAGTATGAGAACGATGCCGTGGGATGTCTGGAGACGTGCTGGGTTATTCCGGAGGGACAGCCGAATACGCTGGATGCGCGGATAGAAGTGGTGGGCACAAAGGGGCGAGTGGCGGTGCGCGCAGGGGACAATGAGCCGCTGGAGGTCTCCGGGCCGGAACGCTCGGCGCGTCCCGATGTCGCGTACGGTCCGGTAATCGGGGGGAAGCAAGGCGGCGCGCTGAAGTATCAGCTCGAGCATTTCGCCGCGTGCATATCTAATGACGAGGAGTTCCTCATCAGCCCGGAAGATGCGAAAGCCGCAGTTGCACTCGCGGCGGCGATTCATGAGGCACTGGACACCGGGGTGCCGGTGAGCCTGGCTGACTGAGCGGCGAACATGACGGGGGCGACCGATGGTTAGAGGAGGAATACGAATGCACGGGCCAGGTACGTCACTGGGCAGAGCATGTGTTGTTGGCGCTGCGGTGGTGCTGATGGCTGCCGGTGTCTGGTGCGCGCCGCTGGTCGTTATTGACCTGCCCAGTACCGGAGGGCTGGGGCATACCGTGACCTATGCCGCCGGTGCGCTGCAGCAGCAAGGCTTTGAGGTGAAATGGTTCGGCAGAGACGAGGTGCCTACCGAGGGCATCGAGCACGCCGTTGGGAGCAATGTGGCGCTCTGCTGCATGTCGGACTCGGCGATGCGCAACAGTATGGCCGAGGATATTCAAGCACTGGTGCAAGCCGGCGGCGGGCTGCTCTATCTGCTCAGTTCCGACCGCCAACAGCTCAAGCGGGATCAGGATTTCCTCCATGACCTGGGGCTGCATGTGCGCTACCGGCCGGAG
>JAUWOG010000557.1 GCA_030612305.1 Armatimonadota bacterium
AGACACGAGCAGCCGCAGCAGTAGCCGCTTTCTCGCGGGCAGTACAATCACCTCTGCCCCATCACTATTGCGTCCTATGGAGCCCAACAATGACCACAACACAGACGCATCTGCATCACCTCCGCGTGCTGGAGAGATGGCCTGCCTTCGCCGAGCGCTACTGGTGGACCGATCCTGACCGCCCCGAACTCGGATGCTTCGGCAGCGGCTACAACAGTTGGGGCGTGCAGACGAATCAGAAATTCCTCGGCGCTTATGCGGTTCTCGCAGCCGCTCCCGACCTCGACGAAGACGCGGTCGGATGCAGCCGCGACCACCTTCTGGACCGGGCGCTGCGGGCCTTGCGCTTCTCGCTGGCGAGCCATGTCAGCGGCGAGCACCATTGCTCCGACGGCACTCGCTGGGGCCACACCTGGATTTCTCTGCTTGGCGTCGAGCGCATGATGCACGGACTCGCCGCCATAGACGAGCATCTCACCGACGCCGACCGTGTCGCCCTGCGCAGGATGCTCATCTCCGAGGCCGACGCGGCGCTCAACCTCGACATCACCGCCACGAAGTGGGCCGCGGACGGCGGCAATAGGCCCGAATCCAATATCTGGAATGGTGCCTTTCTCTGGCGGGCGAGCAGGATGTATCCCGACGCGCCGCGCGTCTCCGAATGGCTCGACAAGGCCCATCGCTTCCTCCTCAACGGTATCTCCATCACCGCCGACGCAGACGATGAGCGCCTCATCGCCGGCCGCGCTCTCAAGGACTGGCACATCGGCCCGAACTTCTTCGACAATCACGCTCTCGATCATCACGGCTACCTCAATGTCGGCTACATGGTCATCTGTCTCAGCAATATCGCCATGCTCCATTTCGCCTGTGAGCAGGCCGGCTGGGACGCCCCCGAAGGCCTCTACCACCACGCCGAGGACCTCTGGGCACTCGTCAAGCGCCTCATCTTCGCCGACGGTCGCCTCCTCCGCATCGGCGGCGACACGCGCCAGCGCTACTGCTACTGCCAGGACTACCTCCTGCCCAGTCTGCTCTGGGCGGCGCACTACCTCGGCGACCCCCACGCGCAGCAGCTCGAGGCCGGCAACCTCGAGCTCATCCGCCACGAGCAGCAAAGCAACGCTGACGGCGCCTTCCTCTCTCAGCGCTGCGACACAATCCGCGACACCAATCCCTACTACTACACGCGCCTCGAATCCGACAAGGCCGTCGTCCTCTCGATGAACGCCTGGTGGCGGCGCACGCTCGATATCGCTACTCAGCCCTCGTCTAAGCCTTTCGAGGAGAGTGTGGCCGGAAGCTGGATCGAGCCGGAGCATGGGGCGATGTTCGAGCGCTCGCCTCGCTGCATGGCCTCATGGAGCTGGCGCGCCGCCGAGCCTCCGCAGGGCCTCTGCCTCCCTCCCACCTCCGGCCATATTGCGGAGTGGTGTGCCAACATGGGCGGGCTGGTGCGGCTCCTCGGCGAAGCCGGAAACCGCAAGTGCCTCCATCATCAGCAGGCGACTTTCGACGGCGGCTTCCTGACCACGGGCGCTGTCGCCGCCAGCGAGCAGGTCTATCTCGCCGAGGGATGGACCGGCTCCGACCACGCCCTCCATCAGTACGCCGTCGCCGCACTCCCCGACGACCGCACGATGATCGTCCTCGAGTACTGCCGGCTCCATGTCCGCTCATACCTCGGCGCCGTCAGGGGCCTCAAGCTCAATATCCCCAATGACCTCTTCAACGACTCCTCGCGCACGTACCATACCGCGTCAGGCGAGGTCATTGTCGGCGGTACCGGCGACCAGTTGCATGACCTTGGGTCGCGATGGGTCAACGTCGAGGATGCAATCGCTGCGGTGGGAATCTACGGGGCGGACAGCTTCGTGCTCTACCAGGCCGGAGCGCGCCGGGCCGCCGGCTATGGCAGCAGTCTCTACTACGATGAGCTCTGCTTCCCCTGCCGCACCGGGCCCCTTGCAGTGGACGCCGGTACCGTCGTCCTTGACTGCGGAAGTTGCGTCCTGTCCGGGGCCGATGTGCAGGAAACTCGGGAGCTCTGCGAAGCCGGTGTCACCAGACTCGCGTGTGATGACGAGGGCGTGCGGGCCGTGCAGGTCCAGGGGGCCGACGGGCGATCCTACGCGCTCGCCGTCAACTTCTCCGACAACGCAACTACAACGCGCATCGAGGCACCCGCATTTGCGAGTGCCCACGATGTCATCACAGCCGCACCAGTTGCAGCCGATGCAGACTCCCTGACACTCGAACTCCCTCCCGGCCAGGCGCGCCTCATCGTGACATGACCCTCAACTCCGCCGAAGACCCGGCCGCCGCAATGACCTACTCTCTGAACTCCAGCCACACGGAGTTCAGCAGCCGCACCTCGTCGCACTCGATCGCCGGATAGTCGCGCACTGTTATCGTCTTGCCGGTCGCGGATTCGATCTCATAGCCCGTCGTTCCGGCGAGCAGATAGGCCTTGCTGTCGGCGCTCAGACCGGTCGGCACTTCCTCCGCCAGATGGAAGCTCCGCCCCGACACCGACTCCACCTTCAGCGCCACATTCGCGACCGGCAAGCTCACCTGCGTCACCCCGCAGGACAGCTCCGTCCCATCCAGCAGATACGCCTGGAGGACCGTCTCGTCCGCCGCCAGCGACACGAATCCGAACTGCCCGGCCATCGTCACCGGGCCGTATTCCCGCTCCTCGCGGTCCAGCGCCGAGATGATGTAGTCCGTCCGGTCGGCCAGCTTCACCTCGACCACTAACGCACCGCCGCTGTCCTCGATCTCCAGCAGACGCGCCGACAGGATCGGCGATTCGTTCTCCGAGTCGTATGGTGCCATGA
>JAUWOG010000461.1 GCA_030612305.1 Armatimonadota bacterium
GTGCTCGCCAACTCCATAGTATCCGGCCCGCGGTCAGTTCGAGCTTTCATTTAGACGAAGCGCCCAACCTGTGGGATACCATCCGTGGGCCGGATTCTCGCCGGTCGCTGCGCTTCCGTCTCGTATGCGGCCCCTCCGAACGACGGCCGGCACACGCAACGGCGCGGGCGGATGGGTGCAAGCAAAGCCTGCACTGCGCCCCTACAACGGCGCAGGCAGGTCAATGCAGCGCTGCTCGCCGGCTTCCACGCCCGAGGCGAGGCAGATCACGCCGCGCTGTGGCACCGGCTCGCCGCCCTCGATGACCTGGTCAGTGTGCAGCGCGAGGACGAAATCAGTGCAGTCCTCGTGGTCGAGATTGCGCACGAAGATGCCCTCGCGGGTGCTCTCGATGTGAACCTCGGCGCGGCGGGACCAGAACTCCGCCAGCTCGCCCGGCAGCGGGTTCCACCACTTCGGCGCATTCGTCTGGTAGTAAGTGAGGAGGCCCTCGAGGATGGTCACCCAGTTGTCCGGCTCGGACTGCAGCGCGGTCCTGATGGCGAAGGTGCGCTGGTGCCAATTGAAGCAGGCGTAGCCGTTGTGTGCGATGATGGCATCGAGGCCGCGCACACCATCGGCGATGGCTTCAGGAGTGTCGCGCTCGGTTACGGTGCCGGCGCAATAGCCGCCGGTGACGATGCCATCCTCGATGACAAAGGGGAACTCCCAGATGTCGGTGGGCAGGCCGGTGGCGGTGTCGAGCGGCGCGAAGGGGAGCGCCGACCCGCAGAGGAAGGAAGTGGCAGTCTGCTCGGCATACCAGGTGCTGTCATAGAGCAGGCTGGCGGCGGCCTTGTACTTCAGGGAGTCGGGGTAATGAGTGAGGACATGATTGCGCGTCCCGAGCGGCTTGTGTCCGGTGACCTGCTCGAAGTATGCGACCTCATCGGCGACCTCGGCGGGAGTGCGATGCCCGAGCTCATGAGGCGCGATCTCCCAGCCGTTCGCGGCGAGTTCGCGCGCGGCGGCGAGAACCGGCTCATCGGTAATCAGGTAGCTCGGCTGCGGCAGCCAGTAGCTCTGACTCGGCGCCGGGGAGAAAAAGTAGAAGGCCGACTTGATGCCGAAGCGGTTCTCGAGTTCCTGCCAGCGCGCGAAGTTGAAATGCGAGTTCTCGCTCTGGTCGGGCTCGTCGCGGAAGGCCTTGTCGGCATAGACGGAGTCAACATCATGACTCAGGAGCATCCCGTTGAGCTTGATGTCGCCGTCTATGGCGGGATGGAACCATTTGGTGGCCATGACGAGGCCGAGGCGGTCGTAGCAACGGCGGAGAATGGCGGTGAAGATGTCCTGGTAGTCGCTGACGACCGGCCTGTCGCCCCAGCGTTCGTCCAGGGCGGCCCAGAGGGAGTCAATGTAGCGGACGAAGGAGTTGAAGCCGGGATTGGCGGCCCATGAGAAGCGGGAGAGATAGAGGCCGATGGTCTCGAAGACGGGGGCGTTGAGAGTGACGCGGAAGACGCGGTTGCGGGCCTCGTCCATGGTCATGAGGTGGGCCTGGTCGCCGTAGGTCTCGTCGGCCCAGCGGAGCGTGCCGCAGGGGGTGTTGCCGCCGAGGGCGCGGACGCCTCCGAAGACGGGGAGGCTCTGCGGGGCTGCAGTGAATATCGCCAGCGGGTCGGGCGCGAAGACGGCCTCCATCTGCAGTCGCAGGATCGGCCAGATAGGGCCGTAGTCCGGCGCGACCTCCGATTGCAGCGAGTTGTGAGGCCGGGAGTTGACGCATATCTGACCCGCCGCGGGGTCAATGACCAGGGACGGATCGTAGTCATCGCCGGGCGCAGCCTCGACATACGAAAGCCCCATCATGTCGAGCAACTGGCGGGCCCCGTAGTACGCCCATGTGGACTGCAATTGCGGGTCGGCGATATTCTTCGGCTTGATGAGAACCGGCAGCATGAGGAGAACCCCCCCCTGTGGTGATTGTGGTGAGATGCCATTTCCCCGAGCTGGCTCCGGATACCTCCGCGCGCGGCAAGGACTTGTGCCAGACAAGGGATTCTAAGCAGGGCGGCCTGTGCCCTTCTCTCAGTAACAGATGGCAGATAGACAGAGCTGCAAGCGACGCGTATGGCATAGAAGTGTGCTCTAGGCGCGAGAGTATTAGGGAGGGCGTCGCAGGGCGGGCGGGGAACATCAGATGGGATGAAAATGAAGATAACACTGTCAGAGAAGACGATCGAAGACATTCTCGCTTCGGACATATCCATTGTGGCTGAACTGCTCAGTGTTGAGCGCGGCGATCTCAGCCTGCTTGCGCGGCAGAAGGTACTCGCGTCGGGGAAGCTGGACCTTCTGTATGTGCATGTAGATAGCCTGCTGCTCGTTGAGTTGAAGGTAGTGCCCTACTACGAGGGCATTACTGTGCAGATGGCGCAGTACTATGATTGCCTGAGGGAGCTACAGAGGCAGCGCAGACTTGTGGATCTGCCGATAGTGAAGGTTGCCTTAGTGACGGCGGCCAAGCCTGATGAGTTCGAGGAATGCGAACGAAATGGCATCCGGTTAGTCACGTATGATCCGGCGTCTGTCTTGTCGAGCTTCTATGAGCACTTCCGTCGGCTCTCGTATTTTCTGGACATTCAAGCCGGAGACTATGGTGTTGTTAGGCTCGGCCTTCTGAAGTCCACGCTGCACCGGCTGGCGGAAGGCGATACTATCAGCGAGATCTGCGCGGCTGAAGAGAGGTCGAAGAACACGATACGAAACCGACTGTCGGTAGCAGCGCACCTGGGACTTGTCACGAAATTCAGACGTCAATACTACATGACCGATTTTGGAGATGAAGTGCTGCAACGAGACGATAGGGATGCAGACGATCAGCTTGCTCCTGGGCAAGTTGAGCTATTGAGCGACTTCGTCAGAAGCAGTCCGTACTTTTCGCCGATAACATACGCCATATTGTCTCTGCTAGAGACCGTGTTTGTCCTATCCAAGAACGAGTACCCCGTGCCGCACGATGCTGTTCAGGAATACTTTGTGAAATCGGTGGGGAAAGAACAAACTTGGAGAACGGAGAGAGCGCGCCAGACTGCAACGTATATCTTTGCCAACTACGCTTGCGAATTGGACTACTTGGCGAAAGTGGGAGATCACTTCTACCTGACTCCAACGGGCGTGCAAGCCATATTGTTACTGCAGTTGAACCGCTCCATCAAGCTCATCGAAGGGGTGCGCGTTTGAGTTGTAGGTAGAGTGGGTTTCAGGCGACGGCCTTGAGCGGCTTCCAGTAGTGGTCCCAGCGTGCGTTGAGCAGCAGGCAGCGCAAAGTCAGTACTGCTTGGGA